>RXJR01000009.1:0-247853 GCA_003963305.1 Candidatus Melainabacteria bacterium
TTTTCTTCTTCCAGTGATTTCATCTTTTTGACTTCACTGACCTGCATGCCACCATATTTCGAGCGCCAGTTGTAAAATGTTTGCTCCGAGATCCCGTGCTTTCTGCAGAGCTCGGAATTCCCAATCCCGGCCTCGGACTCCTTTAGAATGGCTATGATCTGCTCTTCTGTGAATCGGCTTTTCTTCATGCTGACGTCCTTTCTAGCGCTTAGTCTAGATTTGTCGGCTGTCAGCTGTAAACTTCTTTTTGGACCTAACATCGGGGTCACATCATGGCAGCTTCCTTACGCCTAAGTCCTGTAAATAATAGAAGAAGCAAATAGTCCCTTATACTCTGGTTGCTGAGTTTGGTTACTGCATGGTACCAAGCGGGCAATTTATGATCGGGCACTACAGTTTGGCGCCTCCGCTCTTGATACCATCGCCGGTTCTGCGAGAGTCTCCTGACCGGATTTTGCAAAATAATCGGGTTTCCTTCAACCTCATAATTTTGCAGCAGCGAAGTTCAAAAGTGCGCCAAGTATATGCATCACCGTATTCGCCTGTGCTTCTCCTGAGCTACCTTGCCTGGTCCGCTTGCGCAGCTCAATATGTCGCTGCTCAACCATTTCTCTTGTGATAGACACAACCGGCAAATCTAACCAGTCTCCCAGGCAGCGGGAGACCATGTACCGGTACGAATGAATTGTGTTCGGTCGGAGATTTCGTACTGCGAGGTATTGATCGAGGACTTCCTGAAGCGTTACGCCAGAAACCTTCTTCTTTTGGCGCTCATAAATGGGATCTTTACCAGCAGCCATCATAGCTTGCAGCCTGCGTGCTTTCTTCCTTGCCGTTACTACGCTCAGAAGACCGTGTTTGCCGAGCGTGAGTCTGCTGGCAACACCATGGATTCTCGCTTCGACAACATATGTCTTACTACCCGGCGTAAACTCTCAATCCAAAGCCAGGTAGTTTGTCGTCGCGAAAGATTACCTGTCCCCGTTCAGGATATGGAATCTCATTTACAAACTTTTGAGTCAGTTTCGGCATTTTGCCTTCCTTTCCATTTATGGGGTAGTTTGGAAAGTCGTGTCGTCACTATGTCGACAAATTGAAAAATATTCGATCACGCAAAGCGGCATCATTCGAAGCTCCCGAAGGGTTTTGCTTCACGCTGAGAACTGACTCGCACACATTAAGTGCACAAGCAGGTAGCAGTGAAAACCGCTGACAGTCGCGTTTAATACAGCGCCAGGCGCTTCCACCATCTTGATGCTATTTGGGGAAACCGTGTGCGCCCGGACAACATCATGTTGGCTGGCAACACTTCATAAGATTCCGACATTGAGGTCAGGTTTGGTCGATTGGCAGCCTCAGGTGTTTGACCCCCAACAGCTGAATGGCGTTGAGCAAGCGTCTCAAAAAAGTGAAGAGACAAACGTCTTAATATCTGAAGAACATTGGGGAGCAGGTCAACAAAACTCGAAAATTTAAATCGAGATCGCATAGATAGGTGAAGAGAATTTGACGAATACTAACTTCATCTGTTCATCAATAGATCGTATTTAATTCCGTAAGTTGACCATGGGTAAGCCGCTTTGTTGCTGAACTGACTGATCCAAACCTCAAAATTCGGCGGCAAAGGCTTGTACCAATAACTTTGGCGAAAAGTACTGGCTTTAGGTTCTGGTTTCGGCCGAGCCCAGTAAGAGTCGTAGAAGTGGACCGTGTGCTGCTCCGCCTCATATTCTAGCCGTGCAATTTCCAACACGAAATCACTTTTGGTCAGTTTCCTTGTCTTTGCGGCAAGCTTAGCCTGATTGAAAGCTTTTCCATTGCGAACATTAAACAACTCGAATATAACGCGCGCGCAAATAAGCTCCCCATCTAGCAGCCTCCCGTCATTTGTTGTTTTCAACACTGTGACAGTTGGAGGCTGACCTGGTGCTCCCAGCGTGTACGAGGACAAAAAGTTTTCATCACTACTAAGAAAATTTGAGTCTCTCCAAAAAATCCTTGAACCAACATATTCACCAGCAAACTGTCGGACGATCCAGTTGTAAACTGCTTGCCGTCTTCTTAGCAAAGGAGCCGCCCTTGGTCTATCTTTCAAAAATTTCTCGACTTGCTCTCGCCCATGAGCAATGTCGGCTTCAGTTATGGATAAGCTATATGGACACATCTCAACGATTGCAGAATCTGCCGAGCGTGAGCTGTGCCATGGAAGACAAAGCATTAACAGAGTGCTGACTATACAAACAATCTTCAGTAATTTTACTGCCATGAACCTTATCGACTTGCTTTGTGTCATTACGGCGTAATCAAGATCGGTGGCAAAGTTGGGTTTCCGCTAGATGGAATCGTATTTGGAGGAGGACCATAAACACTATCCATTGTTCCATACATAGGAGTTGCAAGAAGCCGCTGTAAGCAAAACAACGGGCGCCCAGGAACAAAAAACGGATCAAAAAGGGCAGGTAGCGGTGCTGGAAGGAAGGGGCCGCCTGTCGGATCATTTATGGGAGGCAATGGATAAGGTATTGGAAATTGAGGACTGTCTGGCGCGCTCGGTGGAGGTTCAACAAGTGAAGGAGGAAGCATAGGGTTCGGTGCAGCTAAGCCAGCGCCGCCGCCAGGCGCCAAACCTGAGCGGTCAGAACGATTGATTGAATTATTTACGACATATTGATATTGATTTATTCCTCCATCTTCTCCTATCGGATCTCTGCTGATCCACCTTCCCAGTCCGGCGCTAAAGGCTCTGAATGTAGCTAAACTTAGGCCACTTCTGAGGTGACTGTAATACCCCGCGTATCCGAAATCAGATGCGACCGTCTCGCTCAGCTTCGTCATTCGCCCGTAAGGATCAAAAACATACTCAGCTTGGACACCCCCTGTGTTGTCCGTCATCTCTCGAACGGAACCGAGGTGATCACTGTCGTAGAAATACTTAGTGACACTGTTCATTTGCCCTCTAGCGAAGAATTTTTTCGTCAACGCGCCTGAGCCGTCTCTCTCTTCACTTGGCTGAAAGGGTCGTTTCCTATCCGACGCCCAAACAAACTGTTTGGTACTCGTAACACTTCCAGCCGTCGTTTCCACAATCGAAACGTTCCGGCTCAGTCCGTCATAGCCAAATGTCGAATAATTATTCGTCCCCGGATAAGTGATCTTGATCACGAAGTGGTATCGATTTCGGTGACTCTTCGCGTGCTAATACTCTAAGAACTTTTCAAACTTTACAGTAAACTTTATAACGAGTGTCGATGGTATCAATTGGAAAAGATGAAATTTGCCGAATCGGAGCAAAAATGCTGCAATACTTGCTGGCATTGACAAAAGAATATCTGAGTACAGGAAAAGGTTTTCTTCAGACACACTTTAAAAACGGAAGTAGATGCCGTTTGGATCAGATCCTGATGGCTACGCTTCGTCATTATCTTTGCTCATGTATAACCTCTAGTCGAACACGGAATCTGATATTGTTCCACACCAAATTGTGCGCTGCTCCTGGCTCCAATAGCATCGTATACTTGTCTCCAGTGCGAGTCAGAATCTTCAACTTTGGGCACGCCTTGAGTGGAATACCATCAATGTCTTGATCGGAAAATTCTTCATCACCAACAAACCAACCGCATTCCAGTATTTCTGAATAACGTAATGCGAAGATGCATTCATTTCCAGTCCCGTAAAATATGCGTCTCGATGAAAGTAGGAGCCAATTGTCTTGATAAAGCGAAGCAATCAGAAGCTTTTCACCGGGTTGCACGGCTATCAAGTTGCTCAGTCGCCGCTGCTTTTCGTGCCCAAGGTTTTCAAACTCTGTAGTGCTTTCGGACATCGGTTTTGACTTGCGAAAATGTGCAAGTTGTCTGCTCAATTTGTATTGTTCCGTTCCGGTTTCAAACACAATTGGTCCTCTGTTTACTAAAGCTTAAATACGACAGTTATATTCAAGCCCCCCAACTCACCGGCTCCCGTAACAACACCGCCGTAACGATTGAGCAGGCTATTTAGCATACTAAAAAAGTTTCCAGCCTCAAAACCATTCTGTCGAACAAGTCGGAACCGATGTGACGCTATGTAGAGCCCGGGGCGCCTCACAGCGAAAGCCAGTGAGGTCACCAATTACCGCAAAGTCCGATTGTTTAGGCTGGCACACTGCAAGGTTTGTCGATAGTAAGCAATCGACTGTATTTAAAAGCCCCGCACAGGTGCTAAGATGTCAAATATGGGAAAAGTAACCAGGTTGGTTTTAAGAGCTTGTTGTTTGCTTATGGCATTGCCACTCGCGATGGGACTCATCTATGTTAGTGGATGCGTCTTCGGGTTGGGGGGCGTGATTGGGTTGCTCGTTCTAGGTAGCCTAGTCACATGTCTGTTTATCACCCACAAACCCGAAACAGATCAGCTCAGTTGATTCAACACTCTGGACACGACTCATTATTCAATAAGCTGCTTGAGTGAAGGCACACGTGGATCCGCATCCAAAAACTGTGGCAATTCCTCCAATATTTGGATGCCCCCCGACGCACCATGCGTGCCTGTTGAAATCGTTGTTATCCCCGGCATTTCTGCGACACCAGAGGCAGCCTCTAACATTATTGGCCCAATCGTTATCACCACTACAAATACAAACGCATTGTTCAGACACCCCAAGGAATTGCTCCTGTCCGTACTTCATACAGGGTGAATCAGGCCCGGTCGGGGGCAACGGATGATTCCAGCAGCAATCCGGTGCTAGGCCAGTGGGATCCAGCATATTCAGTGGTCTGTTATTTACGTAAGCATAGAGATTTTGAGACCCACCAATCTCATCTACAGGATCTCGGCTTAGGAATCTCGCAAAATTGGCACTGTACAGCCGATGCAATGGAATCGACAATCCACTGCGCACATGAATGTAATATCGTGCGAATGCATAAGTTGCTGGGATTGCTTCTTTAAGCGTAATGCTCTGACCGAAAGGCGCATAAAGATATTGGGCCTGGATATTTGCAGAGGTGTCAGTCAATTCCCTAGTAGAACCCAGGTGATCCTTGTTATAGAAATATGAACTCGTCAAATTCAACTGTCCGCGGTTGAAAAATCTTTTGGTCAAAGACCCAGTGCTATCGCGCTCTTCACACGCAGAGTTTGCTCGCAATTTATCACCAGCCCAAACAAACTGCTTAGTGCTAGTCACTGAGCCTGCAATCGTCTCCACAATCGAAGTACTCCGGCTGAGCCCGTCATATCCAAAAGTCGAATAGTTATTCACTCCCGGATAAGTGATCTTAATCATCCGGTTCTCGGCATCCCAAGAGTAAGTATTGGTGCCGTCCGAGGTCATGTTGCCGTTCAAATCATAAGTAAGATTTGAGCTAGTGGCGCTGTTCACGGACATCGCGTACGGGTTTGTTTTCGTGTTGCTGCTTCCGTCTACAGCGGTAACCGATGCGAGGCTTGAACCAGACGGCAGTAACGCGTTGCCGGAGAAACTCTGTGACCAGGCGAGTGTAGCGGCATTATTGACGCTAACACCGATACCTTTTAACGTTGCATCGGCATTGATCAGCGCCGCCAGCGATTTTGCGATGCTGGTTAGCGTGTCTCCGGCGACAACCGTGTACGTGATATTTTTCAGCCCGCCTGAAAGAGCCGGGTTGTGCGGCGTAATGGTCACGGTATTGCCGGTCGTGACTGTGCCTCCGATGGCGATTGCAGCTGAGCCGCGACTGGCGTTTGAGACTGAGACCGTCTCCGTTCCGCTTGAGCTGCCAGTGTAATAAGTAAAGGGCAGAAGCGTAACCACGTTTGCTGCCGAAGTAGCCTGCAGCCCAATCGCTTGCAGCGATGCATCCGCATTGACAGCATTTTTCAGTGCGGTGGCAATCGTCGTCGTTGTGTCTCCACCAGCCACGGTGTACGAAATAGTCTTCTGTCCGCCCGTCAGACTAGGATTTTGCACCACAATCGAAGCGACATCGCCAGCAGTCACTGTGCCAGTCACGGTGGCAGTCGTGCTCTCATCTGCAGCTTGAGCAAGAGTTATGCTCTCAGTGCCGACCGAGCTGACCGCGGCAGAAGCTGTAAATGGATCGGGCTGGTTACCATTAGTCTGAAAAGCGCCCAAGCCATATTGCGTGCCGCTGATTACAAGATTATTGTAGAGTGCTGCAATATTGGCATTTTGAAATAAAGCAGTATCCAGTCCTGCCGCAATCGCGTTTAAATTGTCGCCCGGTTGTACTGTGTAAGAAGCCGATTCTGAGCCGTTTTGCAATCGCACATCAGAGACTGTCAGGGTTAGCACGTCGCCAGCAGTTGGCGTTCCACCCACCGTGTAGACCTGGTCTGGTCCGAAAACCCAAACGCTTGGCGTATAAGCGACAGTGAATGTCTCTGTCGGAGTCTTATTTGTACTTGCAGTGAAAGAGGTGCTAATCGCTGGCAGCGTGGAGCGAACATCCAGAATCGGCGTTGCCAGAGTCGCTGATGATACTGGTTTGTCCGTGTCTCCTTTGAAGAAAGTCGCGCCTCCTGCAGCAAGGCTGGTCAGTTCGTTGACGCTGTTATAGGTCGATTGCATGACACCAATGCCCGTGCCCAGAGAAAGGGTTTCAGTTGAACCGGCGCTCTTTGATGTTGCGTAGGTGGTCAGGTTGGGAGACAGAGACTTCAAGCTGACGACAGTAGAATTTGCCGTTGCTGTGATGCCGAGACCAGACAAGGTTGAGTCGGCATTTATCGCTGCTGCCAGGTTTGTCGCGATCGACGTCAGCGTGTCAGCCGCAACAACGGTATAGCTGACGGATCTAGGATTTGTTCCCAGACCAGCATCGTATACGGTGACCGTGAGCACATTGCCCGTGGTTTTTGTGCCGCCTATGGCAATTACTTGCCAGCCATACTTGGCTGGAGCAATCAGCATGCTTTCTGTGGCAGTGCTGTTGAAGCTCTGACGGTAGGTTGTCTGATTAGGAGACTTAGACTGTAGAGTTACAACTACTCCACTTGCGCTGGCGCTGATGCCGCTGTTTTGCAAGTTTGTGTTGCCGTTGACAGCAGCAGCGACTCCGGTTGCAATCGTCGTTAAGGTGTCGCCTGCAAGTGTCGTGTACGAAACAGCTTGCTTGCCGGAAGGCAATCCCGCATCAAAAGCTGTCAGAGTTATCACGTCCCCTGTCGTCTTGGTTCCCCCTATGGTGGCAAGCTGATTCTGGTTCGGGTTGACGAGCAATGATATCTGCTCTGTAGCCGCGCCGCTCACTGATGATGTGTAACTGGTCACGTTAGTTGAATTGGAGGTGACCGAGACAACCGCTGCGGCGGATGTTGCAGTCACTCCTAACGTAGTCAGGGCAGCACTGGCGTTAATGGCATTTTTCACCCCGGTGGCAATCGTCGCTAGCGTGTCTCCAGCCAGAGTCGTGTAGGTGACTGACTGTTGCCCACCGCTCAGTGCTGGGTCTTTGACTGTTATCGTGATCACGTCACCGGTCGTTTTTGAGCCGCCGATTACGATGTTTTCCAGCCCGTTTTTGAATATTCCAAAACTGATCGTCTCTGTTCCGGTCACTGACGATGTGTATGTGGTGATGTTGTTCGAGGCTGACTTTATGTTGACATATGTGTTCGTGCCGTTGGCATTGGCGGTGATACCAGCTGTGCGCAAAGACGAATCATTATTGATTGCGGTGGCTAAGCCCTGAGCAATCGTCGCCAGCGTGTCTGCCGCTAAGACAGTATACGAGACAGCTTTAGAACCGCCGCTGAGAGCCGGGTCGAAAGCTGTAATCGTCAGAACGTTGCCGGTTGTTTTGGTGCCGCCGATGCGCGCGGTGCTGACGCTGTTCATTTGCACAGCGGTGCGATTCGAACCGGCATCGTAGGCGTAATAAAACTCCTTAGCAAAAGGGGCTTGCGGTGAACCAGAGCCAGCCTGAGCACTAGTCAATTGTCCTGCGGCGTCGTACCCCAGGTTGTAGAAAAGGTTGCCGCCATTTTGCTGCTGCTGCCACTGCGTAATCTCTCCGGCTGAATCATATTGATAATTGAACTGCGAGAGCATACCGCCGGTCGGGTTCAAATTCGAGATCTGTTGCAATCTCTGATCGCCGACGTTCGGGTACCACGAAAAATTGGTGACCTGACTGTTTGGATAAGAGATCGAGGCGAGCCGGGTGGTTCCCTTCGATGAACCGGTGACATTGTCCACGTAGGCATAATTGAAGGTACCGAGCGCGTTTGCCTCTGCAGTGATTCTGCTCATGGCATCGTACGACCAGGTGATCGAGTTGCTGGCACCATTAATGGAGCGATTTGTGGTGCGACCCAAATTGTCGTAGGTGTAGGAAATATCCGAATTAGGAATCACATCATTGTGCACGAGCGCAAGCATGCCACCGCCAGTAATGGGCGTGCCAAGCGGAACTATGTAATTATTGTAGGTGTACGTATACGTGCCCCAGTCCGGCTTTTTGACGCTGGAGAGACGTTTGTAGTTTGTATCCCAGGTATACAGAACTGGCGCTGTCGCATTCACGGCATTGCGATAGCCAACTACGTTTTGCGTGTCGTCCTGATTGAACATGTAGACGGTCTTCTGGTTAAGCGCGTCCGTTTTGGTTCGAAGCCTGGCAGCGTATTGATCGTAGTTGTAATTAACGACCGTTCCATCGGCATAAGTTTTTGTGATCGGATGACCTTCAAGATCATGGTGCCACTGAGTTTGATGCCCGGCAGGGTCAGTCAGTGCGGCGAGCGAACCACAATTGCACCAGGTATAGACTGTCTTTCTTCCAAGCGGATCGATCTGATACGCGTGCCGCTGCATATTGTCATATGCGTCCTGCGTCCATCGCCCGATGCGATCTTTCTGCAATACAGCATCGAGTCGGTCGTAAGCAATCTGCTCGGTAGATCCATCTGGATAAGTTGTTTGAGTCAACCGATTGGCATTGTCAAATGTTGATATAACGGTATAGCCTTCGGAATCCGTTGTTTGCGCTAATCTTCCATAGCTGTCGTACGCAAAGGTGGTCACGTCATTGCTACCAGGGAGAGGTCCGTCAATCTTTGTCAGATAGCCGTAAGTGTTTGCACCCAGCGTGATCGTTTCTGTCGCTCCTCCGCTGGTCGACTGCGTGTACGTCGTCACGTTGACAGAATTCGATTTAAGGGTAATTACCGTGCCGGCCGCCGATGCTGAGACCCCGATTGCAGAGAGACTTGAATCGGCCGTGATTGCCGCAGCTAGTCCTGTCGCTATTGTCGAGAGCGTGTCGCCAGCCAAGACTGTATAATTGATTGCTTTCTGTCCGCCTGCCAGCCCGGTATCATGCACGGTGATCGTCAGAATGTTGCCTGTGGTCTTTGTTCCCCCAATGGTGGCACTACTGGTGCCTGTATAGGTCATAGTTGTGACATTGCTGTTGGCGTCTGTCACCGTGAGGAGCTGCTCCAGGCTGTTATACGTGTACTGCGTGACGCGCCCCGAGCCATCCGTATATGTAAGCGGGCGGTGATGCGAATCATAGGTCCAGCCACCAATAAAGAAGTTGTTTCCGTTTTGTGTCTCAGTAATCTGGGTCAGGTCAATATTGTTACCGGCATATTGATACGTAAAAGTTCGATTAGCTGGGTCAATCATCTGAGTGACTTTGCCGATCGAGTTGTATTGATAATCAGTAGTCTGATTGGCTCCATTCCTTACCGCAGACAAAGTCAGAACTTCAGTAGATCCATTAAATACTTGCGGGTTTGTTGTAACCCATTCATAAGAGGTGATTCTCACTGCTGTGCCGCTGGCAGTAGCCGTGATGTAATGTGCGGCAGCAGTGCTATTGGCGTTGATATTGTTTGCCAGTCCCGTTGCCACACTGGCTAAAGTGTCGCCGGCAGCGACGACGTAATTTATGTCCACCGCACCATAAAAGCGAATGGTAACAGTATCGCCTGTGGTGGTTGAACCACTGACGGTGACCGTCGAGGTCTGTTTCTGCGCCGATTTGACGGCAACGCGTTCGCTGGTTCCATTGTTCCACTCCTGGAACTGCATGCCACCGGCAGCTTGTGAATTGTCCGAGTTTAGATATATGGCTGTTCCAACTGCGATAGCATTCACACGGCGAACCTGCGTCCATGAATCATTGTTGATTGCGTTGGCAAGATTGCTGGCAATCGAATTCAAATTATCCCCAGCTGCGACCGTGTAGGTGGTCGTGTGGGCGGAGTTGAAGCTCACGCCAACAAGATCACCAGTATTAATAGTGCCGCTGACGGTGGCGACGTCCGTTTGCGGACCGACTGAGCGGGTTACCTGGCTGGGTTTGTCTATGGATCCCTGATAGTTTTGACTGGACTGATTGGGATAGAAATAATTTGTGATGCCTGATTCAAGCGGATTTTGCATATACTGCGGTGCTTGACCGATCTGTGTGTTTGATGGATCAAATACCCAGCGCATAATCTGGCAATGCGTGTAATTCTTGTTAACGGGGTCCGAAGGATAGAGTGTCGTAGCTTCTCTATTCCAGAAGTAAGACAATTTCGGTTCAGCCAGCCAGCCCTCCAGCACGCTGGTCGTCTGGTCAGGATAAGTAACGCGCAGCCCTGCAGCAGGAATGCCGCTAACAGAACCCGGAGTGTAGCGCATGAAACTCGTCGTTCCATATGGCGTATTCATCGACGTGATGAACGTCGAACTCGTGTCGTAGATAAACTTGCTGGTCAGGTTGATTACGTCTGTTATTGCGATCAGGTTGGTATTGCTGCTGTCATAAGTGAAGCTGCAGCTGCGCCCGAACGGGTCCGTGATTGTCGAAACTTTGTAGAAACCCGAATTCCCTACTGTGTTCGATACATAGCTGAAGGTTGACACCTGCCCTATATAGTCGGTAACTGTCGTGATGCGAAAGTTCGCATCGTACTGCACAAGGATGGAGTTGCCCTGCGCATTTATCTCCTTGGTCATGAACCAGTTGCCGTTGGTGTCCTGCTGGTCGAAAACCTGCACAGATCCGTCAGGCAAGCGGCGCTCATAGGCGCTGCCGGTGTTGACCATGACTGCTTGAGTGAGCGGATTTGGCGGGTAAACTCCGCCGCTCAAGGCTGCCACTTCGCTGCCACCATCCGGCAAACGAACTGTCAAGACAGAACCGGTTCCTACTGTTAAATAGCCTCCGTGCGAGTACTTCCAGTTTGGCCCGAAGTTCGTGAAAGTAAACGTGCCGGGTTGGTTCGTCTCATCCTGATTGTAGTTGAGACGAAATTCCACTCGTCCTAGCGGTGAATCATAACTAAGCGGCGTATCGAAGATGTTGACGCAATTCTGGGGATACCACAACTGCGTTTGAGCCATGCCGCCACCACCGCCACCAAGATCGCACGAAGGACATACAGGCGTTGGTGGATGCATCGGATCCCGTCCGTGATCCAGAGCAACACCCTTACCCCAGACCTTGGCACCTTCTTCGGTGCTGACTGCGTTCCAACCGGCTGGCAGTTGACCGGCTGGTAACAAGAAATACCCGTCACTCTCGGCGGTCAGGGTTTTCTCTGATGCCACCATTGAGCCAGTGCGACCAAAAGTCGGATCCTTCAGTTCATAGCGATCGCCGTCTTTCTTCGTCAGCGCGCAAAAGTGGTTCAGCCGCCAGTGCATGATTGAAGGCACCACAAGCGGTGCATTACCAGTTCTCTTTGCCAGCTGTAATTTCAGTCCAGATTTGGCGGCAAGCTCTTGCACTTGCACCATATTCGTTCCCGCACTACTTGAGTTCGCATCTTCTATTAGTTTCGTGCGTTGCAGGCAAGGTTTATCCTTAGAGAGGATGGCATCTATTGCGTATGGTCCGCATTTGAATGACTTTTCGGGCTGAGTCCGCATCAGACCCAGTTCCAGCCTGGCATCCTCCATCAGCTGTTCGTCCGAACCGAAGAATCCGCGCTTGTCCACTTGCTGCAGCAGATCCGCCAATTCTTTAGTGCGGCCTACATGCGCAATTAACTGGCACAGAAGAGACACGGAGCGATTAGCGACAGCACGTTGTGCAGCACCTGTTTCATCTTTACTGCGATTCCAGGCCGCTTCAAGCAAGTTGAGCGCTTTTGAAATATTTGCGGTGTCATAGTCCAGAAGTGCCATATTCAGCTCGACTGCCGCACGCCAGCGCGAGTTTGGATATGCATCGATAAATTTCTGTAGGTCGCTTAAGTCTTCCGGGTTTTTCCTCTGGTGAAATGCAAGCAGTGATTTTGCCAGCGCCTCGTTTTCACCTGTGATCTTTGCACCGCTCATCGCTGCAAGCGACTCAGGCAATACGTGCGCCGCAGAGATCTCCAGATCCGTTGGATGTTCTGAAAACGACAGTCGCGGGGTGAAATGTCTGACTTCACGTGGACCGGTTTTAACATGCACCGGTGTGTTAGTCAGAGTTGGCTGCTTCTGCTCCGTTGAATGCGATCCATCAACGCGATTGACTTTGACCGTCATCGGGGACGGCACCGTCGAACAGTGCTCGGCAAATGCAGCCGGTGTCAACACACTTGAAGAGAACAGCGCAATCGACATCATTGATGCGATATAGCGTTTGACTGCTGTTGCCCCAGGTACTGCGTATCTCATTATTCGTTGTCTCTTTTGTGTTGACTAGCGCTGATTGTTATCTTGAGGAATGCTCTGGTTTGGCAGTTGCAAATCAAGCTGCAAGGGAGTGCTGGTGGCACCCGGTGCCGGATAGTTCGTAGAGTCGAGCGTATACGTCGCCGAAGTGACAGCACTTTGCACACCTTTGTTTACGGCTATTGCTTTCAGTGTTTGCGTGAATTTGATAAGAACCGGACCCGAATAAACGGGCGAGCTAGTCGTTGGAGTGCTTCCGTCCTGGGTTATGAAGAAAATTGAGTCTGATGGTCCTTCAATAGCCACCGTTGCCGGTGCTGTCAGTGTCGATGTTCCAATGCTGAAGACAGGCGCAGGCGCCGAGTTAGCATTCAGAACCTGGTTCCGGTTGATCAAGTACGCCTCAATCGCTGCGCGCTCGGCAGCCGTGACGCCCCGATTAAACAGCATCAGTTCGGCAATTTGACCTATGTAATTGTTGCCACCGCCGCTTCCCTGACCAAGAAAATTATTCGACCTCGTCACATTGAGCAGATTATTTAGTGACCCCTGCGCCTGTTGCATCGAATTCGTATAGATAGTGCCCGATGCCGCGCCGTTATGAACGGCTTCTAGCAGCTGAAATTGATTCAGCGTCAGCGCACTTGACGCCGTAACACTCAGAGGCGACGAGCCATTGTATGTATACAGCGCGGCGCCATTCGTGGACGGCTCTTGTAGTTGCAGATTGTTTGCGGTCGCACCATTGCCCAGGTCAAGAATTCTCGCACCGGCTGTAACAGAAGTCGGTTTCAAGATCGCAAAAATTGAAGCTCCAGCTGTGAAATCTGAAAAGCCCGCTGGTAGGGCAAAGAACTGAGACGCACCAAATGTAATTGCCGGTAATCCGTTCACCGAATTTGTGCTGAATGTTGGTCTGTTGCCAGAAACTGTCTGCGTAGCATTGTTTCCCGAGCCGGAACAATCGTCCCACTCCGAAACACTGCCACTTCCGACCACGCCCTGGTCAGATCTTAGCCAGAGCGACAGCCCATTTCTTGGCACACCGGCGGTGGTCGGATCGACTGTAAATGTCGACGTCAACACGGGACTGTTGTTGAAGTTAGGCGCTATCGCCACTGCCTTCACAGTTTGAATGTTATTCAGCACAATCGGATTGGTGCCGAACCATTGAGAAGTAGAATTTGGAACAGTCCCGCCGCTGGTGGTGAAAAATACTGTCGCATTTTGGTCCTGTGTTGCAGTCACAGTTTGACCTGGAGCAACAACTGCATTCGTAATAGATAGTGTTGGAGTGTCTAGAGTCGGCGCCACGCCTACTCCATACTTACTCAGGATGTAAGCCTCAACCATGCCTCTTTGAGCATTGCTGACATTGTTGTAGACAAGAATCTCTGCAATGCTACCGCTAAAGATGTTTGTCGCTCCCACTCCAGCTCCGATATTGCAGGTGTTTCGCGTCGTGTTGGCAAGATTCTGCATCGTCGTGCTTTGAACTATCTGACTGCCGTTCACAAAAATCGTGCCAACGGCTGTGCCTGCTGTTACGCCTGGCACCAGCGTCTCCTCTAGCAATTTATATTGGGATGTAGAAAGTGGGTTGGTGGTTGTAGTCACGGTACTGCCCGTGGTTCCGGCAAATGACGAAAGAGAACCCTGCGTGCCGACCGTCTGCGCAAAAATTGCATCCGCATTAGACGTATTTGAAAAAGACACCGGAGTGCCAGTCGCCGACGTGCTCGATGGTTTCACCACAACAAAGATCGAAGCACCATTGTTCAGGTCTGCATAATTTGCCGCCAGGTTCAGGTACTGAGAACCACTGAAATTCACCGCCGGTTGTACGCCGTTATTCAGAACACCCGTCACCAGAGTCGGTTTCAGCCCGGCAGTCGTCTGGGTGGCATTGTGCCCAAACGAACTGGAATCTGCCCAGCTGGAAATTGCCCCTGCCGAAGACGTGATTCCTAAATCTCCCCTTAACCATAATTTCAAGTTACTGCTTTGTTGCGGCACCGAAGTCATCAAAGAAACGTAGTCCATTACCCCGGTATTCAAGGCTGACGTAGTGCTGTACGAGGTGAAGCCTGTGTAATACAGATTCGGCATGGCATTGGTTTGCGTGTAACTGCCGAGCAACGTCATATTCTGCGGATCTGATTGTGAATAATAGGCGCTGATCGTGTCGCCGTTTTTTGCCAGTCGCACATAGACCGGCAAAGTCACCGTCGGTCCTGTAACGGTGGTGACAGATGCATTGATAGTCGGACGGTACTGAAATGAGACTGTGCCGCTGACAGTTACACCGACTGATGCCATAGCACAGCTCTGGCTGATATCCGACTCGCGTATCATCAAGCCCGTATACGCACCGCTCGTCGCACTGCTCTGGCTTGTAATGCGTCCGCGAATCTCTGTGTTGCCTGAACTTGTCGTCCTGGCAAATGTCAGCTTGTCAGCTATGCCGGACCCCGAGCCCCCGGTGGAGTAAGTAGGCGGTGTGACGCCTGTATTGAGAGCGAAGGTACCAGGTGTTGGGGTGTAGCCTATGTCGGCGACAGTAAACACCTGCGCCTCAGCTGCTGTCACTCCGATCAGCAAACAAGTGCAAGCAGCGATCCCGCTGACAAAAATGATCGCAAACCGACTTATTACAGTCCTGAGCACTGAATAAATAATTCCGCTCGTCCAATGCATGAGCGCTTCCCCACCGCTGAGTGAATTCGCGAAAGTTTAGCAGAAGAGTCCTTGCAGAAAATTCGTGACAGTCCAATAAATCGCATAATTTTATCTTCGCGGTTTTGCCTGAATTCTCGGTACTTGCAAAATGGCTTTCTGTCTTACTCCTGGACCAGTTTGACTAAAATCAGTCTATAAAACGGAGTTGCCATTTAGCTATTTAGTGTGACCGCAAGTAATCACAAAGAGTGATCGTCATAACCATCTCGATGAGCGATCAAAGACAAGCTTTGATTAACGCTCAACAGGCGTCCCGTGGACGTCTCCATCGACGTCATGGCAATGTCGCCAGTTGACGACCTTCACTTTTGCCGCTCAGATTAAAAGCAAGATTAAAAAAGTGTCGTCGATTGTCGATGTCGATTAAATTCGACACGCCGACGATTCTGACGATTCTGTAATTTCGTGAGCTGACAGACTTTTAGGTGCTTGCCTGTTAGCCCGGTCGTAAACACTCCTGTTTTCAGACTCTACAGGCCCAGCCTTGATAAAATGCCGAAGTACCCAAGGACGGACATGACATTGACACTACTCTGGAGCGGTAAAATCACAGACGACACCGGCATGCTGGCGCTGGTCGACCCGGTTGCATACCAGGGATTCATCGACAGGGACTGGACCTACGAACAGATAGTCGAGCGGTTCCGCGAGGCTATGACACTCAGGCAACTACTTATCTGGGAAACAGGGTTCGAAGGAATCTGGAGGGTCCGCATCAGCGACGATGATGACAGATCTCGCGAAGCCGCCCAGGGCTTTCGCTCGATCACAGGACCCATTCAAACATCAGGTACACTTTACCTGGTTAACTACGAAACACTGTCCATGGTGGCACAGTTTGAAGACGAAAGAATAGATAGCCCCGGCAAGCTCCGATTCTGCTTAACAGTCAAGCCGGATATCTACAATGTGACGATTGTGCAAATGTTCAATCCCGATGCGCAAACAGATGACCCGCCCGCAGTCGACCCGCCTGCAGTCGACTTCAACATTTATCTCCAGTCCGCTTCCCAAACCGAAGCGGTTGCCGATCCCTGGAACGGCATCGCCTGGTGTCGCCAGTAATGCCGTTCCCAAATCCGATTATTTCCCGAGCATATTGACTTGATTAAACGCCCGCAACTCCCAGAGAAAACCACGTCCCGCCTGCTAATCGGCGGTATCCTCCTTCAACAACTTACAGGCACTGCCTCACTCGCCGCTGAACCCCAAACAAAAGTTACTGATCAAGTCAAAACTCAGAACATAATTACTAATCGGGATACCGTTACTAATCCCGGCACTAGTAAGAATCCAACTACCGGCACTAATCCGGTCACAACTCCCGGCACTAATCCGGTCACAACGCCCGCCGCTCCCACGAACACCCGCCGTCTCGTACAGGATAATTCTGACGCATATAAAATCGAAACAGCCATCTCAGACGTTTATCACATTTTGTCCACTTGCCTGATCGGACCACAAGGACTTCAAACTCTCGAAAGAAACAGACAAAGACTTGATTCCGATTATGAAATTATTTCAGAAGTCAGTTGCACGTCCGAAGTCCTACAAGACTTCAAGTCTGCCGAACAGTTGATACAGCAAGGTGCCACTGACTATCAGGATTGGCACAATGCCCAGAAAGTACAACAGGGCAATGAACTTATGCGCAAGGCTAAGGAACTGCTCTACGCTGCCGCCGCACTGCTCAGAACTCTTCAGCCACTGATTGACAAAGAGGTGAAGGAGAAAAAGAAACCAGCCGTCATTCCATTACAACCTCAACCACAACCGAAGAAAGAAGAAAAATCGGACGATGACGACGAACCTGTTCCACTGCCACTGCCACACAAAACTGACACAGGCGATCAAGATTGCCCGGCTCCACACTTTATGGCAACAACATCATGGACTCTGGACCTGAAGAAACGCACCTTTACTCCAACTACACAAAATTATCGAGACATATTTTTCAGACAGTACCCGCAGCTGGCTCCCTATGCCAGTATCATCGAGGTGCACCATGCTATAGAACAGTCAGTGCTGAACAATTACCCCGGCTTATTTTCCAGCGCAGAAGTGGTCACGGATATTCGCAACCTGCGAGGCATCTGCGGAAGCGGCCGAGCCCTATTGCATCGCAGCCAAATGCGCCTGGCATGGAACGCCTTCTACAAATCCCACCCCAGAAATAAAACCACTCGCCTGGACATCATGAAAGAATGCCAGCGACTGGATACTCAGTACGCTTACTTCTTTTATCCTTACCTGAACCAGAGCCTGCAACCAAAGTTACCGTAGTAAGAAGCACATCAATCATTAGAAGTGCTCATCCACTGACGAACATATTCAGGTATTCAAAATCATCAACTTATCAGATCTAACAAAAATAACTAAGATACATTCAGAGCAACATCTAAGGAGCTAAAGAAGCTGCAATAGCCAAAGACTGATCGACGATCGTCAAAACCTGGTTAAGTACCTCGAGTGCCTTTGCTAAATTCACAAGTTGTTGCATCATTTCGTTAATCTGTCCCACACTTTCTGCCAATTCACTCGATGCTTCATTCACCTTGTCTGAATTTTCTTCGATTATTTCTCTTGAAAGCGCTTGGATACGCTCATTTGCTCGTTCTGCGCGTTCTTGATAGCGGTCTTGCATCTCCTCAGGCACGTCGATGTTATCCGAAATTGCTTTGCAAAAATCAAAGCACCACTCCAATCTGTGCAACATCTGTTGTTTATTGTCGCCCTCAATATCTTCGTACTTTTGCACCCCGGCCAATAAGTAAGTCATCACTTCACCTCAGCTTTGAACAGCGAATTGCTGTTATCAACATTTCTTTTGAACTCATTTGCGGCTTCCACATAAAGCCTTAAATCACTGTCCAGTTTCGTCCAGCTCTCTTCATCCTTTTTTGTTCGTCCTTTCTTCTGGGCTAAGACATTTAAATCATTTTCTACTGCTGCCAGCCTTTTAAATACTTCCGCTCCCGAGACCGCCCGTGCTCTGTCCACCTGCAACCGACTGGTTGCAAAATCGGCAAGCATACTCTGTCTTAGATCGCCGTCTTTAAGCAGTTTGACTAGAGCATCGTCATCACCTCTTGCGCTTGATTCCTGCGAAGAGAGAGCTGTTGTCAGATGACGATTGATCAACTTTTGAAAATCACTTTCTACAAATCCAGTCGCTGTTTTGATACTGACCGACGAAGCATCAACAGAACTAGCCAATCCAAGTATAAGTTCTTGCATCGGGCCATGACAAATCCTGATGGATTTTTTGATATCTTCTAGCTGCATTTTATCGATTGCCCAATTACCAACTATTTGTGCGATTCCCGACACGGGACCGGCAATTGCTGCCACTGATGAACCGTTTCCTTTTAATTTGTCTATCTCGCCGGCCACTTTGGTGACATTGTCCTTCAGTGACGCCAGTTGATTCTTAGCGTCATCTACAGCTGATGTAGTGGAGATGGATGCCAGCGCTTTACTGTATTGAGAGACAATATTGATGGCATGAAGATGAGCTTTGATGGCTTCATCACTGTAAAGACTGCACAAACCAGTTTGCCTGGCAATCCGTTTACCTTTATCAGCTTTTGATTTCTCCTCATCTTTCAATTTGCCAGTCATCAACAATGTGATGTATCCCTTCTCTCCCGCTTGCACTTCAACAACATCCTTATCACTAGTATCTCCATCACTTGCATCATTTTTACTACTCTGCACGAACACTGACTGATCATCGGTTACTCCACTTTGACCCTTTACACCACTTTGACCAATTTGTACTTCAACAGCCGAGTTTTCCGTCATCACAAACGCATCAGGATGAATTTTCAGATCCTGGAAATAGAGCAT
The DNA here is from genome assembly GCA_003963305.1 of Candidatus Melainabacteria bacterium. Taxonomy (NCBI): domain Bacteria; kingdom Bacillati; phylum Candidatus Melainabacteria; species Candidatus Melainabacteria bacterium. The sequence goes on from RXJR01000009.1 coordinate 19,178, forward strand.
TCTATGCGCATCATTCGCATTTATAAAGTATGCCGTCAGTGCTTCTGTGAGTGTCTGATTGGCAGCATCGTAAACGGCGAGATTACTTTTGAATTGGTCCAACTGGCAACCGGTCAGTGTTGAAACCACACCAGTAAACAATACCCCACACTTGACTGCAGACCGCAATCCATGCGTATTTTTCCTGCCTGCGCCAGACTTACCCTCCTGAAAGAAAGGTTCTTTTACGAATTTTGCATTACACTTCGAACTCAAACCTGTTACTTTCATATAGTCTCTCCAATCTGCCGAAATGTTTGACGCCTTTTAAAAACGCCTCCCAACCTCGCTTAAGCTTGTGCTTAAGCCGCTCATCACACCCAGTTTGTTTGGTTCCAAGCGTGCCAATTGACGCTCCCAAAAATATCTTTGCCGCTACCAAAACTTCAAATCAATTGATAGCGACTGATAACGACAGCTATCAGGTCGCTCTCGAACATCAGGAAGCAACAATCTAACTTAATCAGTTCAACCAAGCCAAAAGCAAGCGATATCAAAGCCGCTTGAGCAGGACAAGAACAGAAGACTCCGTGACCGATTATATAACAAGAACGCGTCACTCTCAATCTTTCACTTTTACAAGTCCTGTTACTTGGATCCTATCAACACAATTGATTAATCCTCAAGCGTGATCCCCATCACTCAAAATGGTGATTTCTATTGCGCAAGTTTGATCGCACGTTTGATCGTTTGATCGAACGTGCGATCTCTAAAGTGATTCAAGAAGCAAATTAAGGAAAGAGCGATCTACGGCTAATAGGACAGCGAATTTACCAACAGGGCGGAGTCTTTGCCGGCTATTTGCATTTTTTCTTTGTATAGAAACCAAAATTCGTCACTGACTTATTCAAGCCTTGGTAGGCGATGCCGCTATAAGTTTAGTCCGATCTCCAGCCCGGTAAAATGCTGCCCTTAATCTACGTAGTTGTCGAGATTTGTTTCTCTATCAGAATGCTTATGGGTTTCATCAACGATGACTGCGTCAGCGGCATCGCGTTTTATGGCGGCGATGCCTTTCCGCGCGCCTGCATCTGTTTCGTACATCTGCGACTGTAGAACAATTTTGTGGTTATTTGCTTTCAATACAAACCAGTAATGTCCGCTGGCATTTTTTCTAATCAGGAATTGAGCCATATCATGTCTGTCCTCTTAACTTTGAGCTTCGTGAGCGTGGAATTTCGACTAAAACAACATCTACTTCGTTCTCTTCCCAAGGAACGACGAATAAAACAACGGGCCTGTCGCCAAAGAAACATACTGAAGTCTAACCGAGTCAGCCGTTATTCGCATCAATACTCTTATTCAGATATAGTCGACACAATCAAGTGATCGGTTCATAGAAAACCAGTGAGAAGCAAGGTGAAATCACCCACGATCCACGCACAACCGAAATCAATGAAAATCGCTCATGTTCATTCATTGTCAAAATTGCTCTAACTCTGAATCCATCGAATTCCAGTATCACGCTCGGTGTCAGTACAAAATTAGGGTTGCTTGCCTCGATATGAACTCCTGGACTTCGAGTCTAATTTGGCGACACCCACCTTGAAAATTTAAGCTGACACTTACTTCCATTCATGCGTTTGTTGTGAAATTATTACTTAAGTGCTCAGCAACTAATACTCAGATTTTGCCGCTTCTGATTGCCAGGGCTCAAGGCATCCCGTAAACACCATCGCTTTTATCGCGCTTTGGCGTTCTGCCTCAACGCTCAGCTCACCTATCAATCAGGCGGAGATTTATCATGCCATTTGTTTTCGTTCACGGAGTCAATACAAGAGCCGGCGACGCTTACGACAAAGGCGTCAATGCCCGCCACAAATTCTTATCACAAGTCACATTTCCAAAGTTGGCCTTTAGTCAAACGAAACAACTGGCCTTTTTTGACCCATACTGGGGCGGTGAGGGAGCAACGCCTCGATGGCAGAACCGTTCAATGCCAAGGTATGGGGACAAGTTCGCAGCCATGGGAGCAGCAGAAAACGCTATAGCTGATACTGTCAATTCGAAGATTGATTTCACTGCCAACGACAAAGCTATCATTCTCAAAATAGCTAGAAAGAATGGTATTACAGCGGCCCTGGACGTCTTGATGCTGCAACTAGTGCGAGAGGGGGCAACCGAAGCTGATTTGAAAGAATTCACGCCAGCTGGCAGTGCTGTGGGGCGTTTCGCCAAAGAAAATGAATTCCCAAACTGGCTGACAGAAGTTGATGACGACGATACCTTTATCTATAGACTAAGCAGGGAAGTAGAAAAGTCCAATGCTCATCCCGGGGCGGCCGCTATGGGATTCGGAAACGTTTGGGAACGACTGAAGGAAACAGCCGCTAGAATCGGCAACAGTGTAGATGACAGAACCAGTCAAGCAATCCTCACTCTGGCCCGAGAGAAATTGCAAGAACAAGCAACTCTTTTTCTAGGTGATGCATTCGTCTATTTCAAAAACCGCTGGATTGATAAAGACAAAGCGCGCCGAAAACCAGCGGCGCCTGTGGATCCAGTGGCGATTCGCAATGGTCTGGTTTCAGATGTAATCCCGAGCATCGTTCTTCAAGCATTAATTGATGGCAATAATGCCAAGACCAAAGACGATCCTTATCTGATTGTCATGGCGCACAGCATGGGTGGCAACATCATGTACGACCTCTGCACAGATTTTTTGTCATACGTGAATCCAAGATTTGATATTGATCTTCTGATCACTGTCGGTTCTCAATTTTCAATGTTTCAAGAGATAGACATGTTTTCTGGAGTAAAACTACCCCAGCAGATTGGAAAAGATTCTAGAATCTCTAAACCGACCATTATCAGAAAATGGATCAATTGTTTTGACAAAAACGATATCTTCGGCTATAACGCGTCAGCAATTTTCGATGATGTAGAAGATTTTGAATATGATACTGGATTTGGTGTAACTGGTGCACACGGCGGCTATTTTGAACGGTTCTCTTTCTATGACCGCCTAGGTATCCGCATAGCAGATTTGCTTCCTGCGGCTGCTGGAGCCAAGTAATGAGCTCAGTCATAGTCGACAATTCTCCAGGTCCGAAACTTCATGCGTTCATCATCGCAGTCGAGTCTTACACCTTTCTGGAAGATGGCAGCTCCCCCGGGCCTAAATTACCGTTCGCCATGGGACAACTGAAAGCCGCGCCTATCTCTGCTATTGCCCTGGCCAACTGGCTCATACACGATTATAAAAGTCAAACCCCGTTGGGTTCAATCGAATTGCTCGTCTCCAGCCCTGAAAAAATCGAACTGACACTCAAGGATGGAAGCAAAACGACTGTTGATGGTCGAGCCGATTCAAGATCCCTGAAGCCGGCATTTAAAAGTTGGTTCAGACGTTTAAACGGCACGCGAGTAGATGGAAACGGCACTGAAATCAAAGCTTCTGCGGAACTGGAAGCACAGATGAAAAATAATATCGCTCTTTTTTATTTCTGCGGGCATGGCTTTGAAAAAGGTGACGTACACCTTCTCTTAGAAGACTTCGGTGAGGACCGTGATTTACTTTTCGAAAATAGTTTCAATTTCAACTATTTTTATAGCGGCATGAAACAGGCTAAACCGACTACTCAACTCTATTTCGTCGATAGCTGTCGCACCGTACCTAGCACGGCAACTGCAAGAGAGAATATAGAAGGCATAACACTGCTTGCGCCATTAATCACAGATAAAAGCCAAAGAGAAGCACCGATTCTATACTCTACCCTTAGCACAACTACTGCCTGGGCGCCCACAGATGGTTCGGCCACACGTTTTACCAAAACTTTGATTGACTGCTTCAGATCTGCTGCCACTAAGGACAATGGGATCTGGAAAGTAACTACGGGCAAGCTTATTGCGGATATGAAAGAGTTGCTAAACTCGGATCCTGTCAATAATCAGATCTGCATCAGCGGCGGCGATAGGCTCACTGAAAACAGTGTTCTCTACACTCTGGACAGCCCTCCTACCGTCAGACTCACTTTGAGCTGTAAACCAATGACAACTTTGCCGAAGCTAATCTTCAAAATCACAAACAGCCTGCTTGGCACTGAGCAACAAAGAGTGCCGCCCGCACCCGACGCATGGCAATTGAACGTTCCCGCCGCCTCATATATCTTAGAAACCACCTTCTTGGACAAAAGCCGGGAACTCCCCAGAGAAGAAATCTACGTTTTCCCCCCCAAAGAAGACAGGACGCTTGACCTATCATGATTTCACAAATGAAACTCGATTTCAGCCAGGTTCCATCGGATTGGAAGGGCTATCCGGTTCACTATAAGATCATCAATCAAGCCCTTGAGCAGATTGCTGATGGTTCGATCACCATGGACACTCGAGCATCAGATACCTCAATTAATATCGATTCAACGCAAACACCGCCAGGCAATTATCTGTTTACTGTCAGGCTGCCGTCTGGTAAGACATTGATGCAGCCTTTTCAAATTGAAACTGACAAACAAACAACCCTTTTGGTTCCATACGATAATTCACCACATGAGTGGCTCGGCAGCCAAACACTCTTAGGTCATTCGCTCAATCTGAAGCAATACACCACCTTGCTTGAAAAGTTTTCTGGCAGCGACCCAATTGCAAAAGCGGCAAATGCGTCAAAAATGGACTGGCAATTTTTCTACCCCCAATTCAGCAACAAATCCATCTTACTGTACAAATCGGACATGAGCGTCCAACAGATTAGTGATGCCTTTCATCTCATTCTTTCATTTGGGGGACAAAATTTTGATAGATCAACAGTTGCAGAATTACGCATCGGCGGATCTGTAAAGTCAGTCATGTTGCCACCGCTGTCCAGACGGGAGCAACATGATGTACTGTCACTTGATCTTTACTGGGCAACGCCAGATATCACCTCAATTGATCAAGTCACCATTGGTGTCAACCTGCAAAACAAAAGAGCTCAAGCCCTTCTCAGTTACATGAAATTAGGAGACATAGAATCAGCACAGAAGGTTAGCGGCCCTGTAATAGAAGAAGCTCAACAAATGTTCAAGGATAAGATGTTAGACTTGGGCGCCGCTCTGGCTGCTGCTTATCTACTTACACGAACATCCGCCTGGACACGTATGCCTCTAGACTGGTGTGACAATCTTTCCAATTTCTTTCCATATATTTCGGACGGAGCCATTATAAACGCGCACCGCCAGATCGTTGAATTGAAATCAGAGGTATCAAGTAACGACCTTGCGCGTATTGCGCAGCTTCTAATCACTGCCGTCGATCGAGGCATTCCAATCTTCAGCGCCGGGTTGCGTTTACTAAATGACGATCTACAAGCACTTAAAAATTCAATCGAAGCTTCACAAAACAGCCTGACAGACCCCAAGGCTCCGGTGGCCAAACAACTCGCTGATACCTTGAAAGAGGTCACCGTTGCCTGCAAACGTGTGGCGAACTACTTGCGATACAGCGACTTTAGCAACTCTTTTACTACACTGACCTTCAGCAACGAAGAAGCACACAAAGTAATATTTACATATCAGTAAAAGGCTCGCTTCGGAACAATAGCTGAGTCCGCATTATGGGATACGATGATGAAAATAGACGAGCTTACAACGAAATACTTAGTTACCAATCTAGAAGAAGCATTACATCAAGATTTGCAGTATTCAGGTAGGCAAGCGCTTTCCAGTACCATCACACTAACAGCCCTGGTTCTAGGACATGGACAAAACGTTTTGCTTGTGCGACGCGGCGAAGAGCAATATCTAATTCGCAAAAACGATATTGCAGCTGTTGAATTTGACAACAGCCTAACTGTCTCCGCCCCAGATAATGCAATACCCGTGAAGTTAACCATTCTAAAAGACTGTAATATCCTCCGCATAAGCAAAGATCCAGCAGAGAACTTGGAAACCGATTCAAAAAAACCTACAGTCATGTCCTCGCAAAGCGCAGCGAAAGCGTACTCCGTTCCAGAAAACCAAATACAATCTCGAGATTCAGCGCGCCGCCAAACCATGGAGCAAGCGGGTCTGGGAAATCTATCGCCCAGCAAGGTGCTAGACGACCAGGTGCTTTACAACAGCACAACTGGCTACGACTCAAAAGAGACAACAAGTTACCAGACGGCTCATGACACAAACACTCAAGACATGGGAAAGCCAGTAATTACAACCGATTATGCTCAAGAAACGTCGATTGACATAACCACTGATTACAGCGCTGATGAAAAACGCGCGGCACCAAATGCGCGGACCTTTGACACTGCCTATGATACTAAGGCGGCAACAATGGTTGCCACCAGTGTGGAAACCAAATCATCAAAATTCGGTATTAGCCAAATTTCGACTGATTCACTGGAGGATCCATCTGCTGAATTAAACACTGATCATGCGGCCGATATAGCAGATGGCTAGCGTTCTAATTATTGCGCCCCAGAACGATGTACACGCTCTAGCAGTGGCTGAAAGAATTCAGCAACGCGGGCAAAAGGCTTTAATAGTCGACTCGCGTTGGCTGAACAATGAACTATTCAGTTACGACATAAACTGTAATTCGCACTTATTAGAATGGAAAGGACATCGAATCGACCCAACTTCGATCTGGTGGCGACGAGCACATTCACCGACAACTGCGTCCCCTGATTATAACGTGCAGAAATTCGTAGTCGCAGAAAAACGCTCTGCTCTCTTTGGCAGCCTCCATAGTGCTGGGTGTCCCATTTTCAATGACCCAGCGCGAGAGACATTAGCAAATCTCAAGCCTTATCAACTGGCAGTTGCGAGACAAATTGGTCTACAAATTCCTAGAACTATTATTACCAATGACTATAAAGCCATGATCCAATTTCGGGATTCTTGCAAGGCTAGGTCAAAGCGCTGTATATACAAATCCCTCACGCCATGTCCCACGCACTTGGGTGAGACCCGTCTGGTTGATGACCAGCTACAGCCTGAGGAATTGATAATGGCTCCGGTTATCTTTCAGGAATGCATCGAACGGGGACGCGATATCAGAGTCTTTATAGCTAACTCTAAAGTTTTCTCGGTCAATGTACTTACTCAACACGAAGAACTCATAGACTGGAGACTTGACCCGCTCTGCACCTACGAACCCACAAAGCTGCACAAAGCTGTCGAGGCAAAACTAAAAATGTTATTGTCTAGATTGGGTTTACACACAGGTTCTATCGATCTCAGAGAGGATAGTGGCGGCGAACTGTTTTTTCTTGAAATCAATCCTTCGGGTCAATTTCTGTTTTTGGAATCAGACGCTAATCTTCCTGTCACAGCAGCGATCGCTGACTTATTGTTATCTCCTAGTCTGACTAAGAAGAATAGAACGGTAAAGCAATAGTCTTATGCGCCGAGACCTCTACTAAGCCCCAGCTTGTTCTGATTTATTCACTCTATTTCCCAACCCAAATCTTTCTACCATTAGCAATGAAATCTAGAAGTGGTCGAAAGAAGAAGAGATGTCTCCACTTGGGACCTAGCGATTCTCTGCACCGCTCTATCAGTTCAATATCAACAATTGAATCAACCTGGTGCGGGTGAGATTGCCGCATAGAATCTAACCTCTCATAACTTTCCAAAGCTTGCTTGAGATTACCATTTTGCTGATAAAGAAGCGCTAGCCAAAACTGACATACAGAAGCATTTTCGCAAATTGCGTTTTCTACTTGCTTGTCGCTCGAAACGTGTTGGTCTAATGGCTGCATACATCTGTAGAAAAGTGACTTCGCCGTAGCGGGGCGCTCTAAAAGAAACTGAGTCAGGCCTTGATAGAAGTTAGTCTCTGCCGCATAGATCTGATCTTTATAACTTAAACCAGACAAATGATGTTTGGCCTGTTCGAAATACTTTTCCGCTCTTTTGTAGTCTCTTTGAAATAAAGAGGCCTCGCCCAGATAAGTATAAGCAGCTGCAGCTCGTACCATGGCATCGTTGTCTCGCCTGTGTTTGGCATCTAGCTGTGTCAAAAGTGTAAGCCCTTCTCTTGCGTACTGTTCAGCCATTGCGTAGTTTCCTGAGTGCACATTCGCTTCGCAAAGACTCATGCATATCCAAAATTTATTTTCCCGAGTCGAATGCTGATATAGAATTCTCAGATTCTTGATTGGTTCCTCATAGTCGCCGGCAAGAATGCGACGATATTGAATATTTGGGTCGGACGAGAGCTTACTCTCCTCAGAAGCGTCTAATGCAAACAATTCAACGCTTTGAAATTCGAAAGGAAATAACGGCTTTCTCTTTCTCTCTAACATTTGATCAAATCGAGATTTCAGAACAATCTCAGAATGGTTTTGCCAATTGAGATCCGGCTCACTCATAAAACTGACAAACACAATTGAAACGATTAGTATTGTCGCAAGACTAAAAACGAAGGTGAACTGTGCCTTCCGTCGACTTTTAAGCTTAGCCTCTAAAAATTGAAAACAAAAAAGTCCCAACCTCTCCACGACTGATTTTTTCGCATTCTCAACCAATTGTGCCTCGTCTCAAAAATGCTACAACGCTCTACATTAGAAATGTCGAAACGTTCCAAATCGACTTGGGTCCCCGCCGACAGAGCAGTGAGAACTACTTTCCCTTGCTGCGCTCCTTTGAACTTCCAGAACTGGAAGAATGATTCGTATGCTTCTCGCCAGTCTCCCCCTTTATCCCCTTTCCTTCCCTGGGAAATTTGGGGCGTTTCCTCCCATCAGGTGGCGCAATAATGTCGCCACCGTCACCTTTTCTTACACTATCAGGTCTTTGCACTTGCGCCATAATCGGAGAAACGATAATCAACAAACAGAATAGTGACAATGTAATAGCATGAACAAAACTGATATGACAGAAGTTCGATACACATTTTTTAGTCAACAACAAATTTCTCCTCCAAAACTTCTTGGTCATATCAATTCTTATTCCCACATAGTTCCTCTTGCTTCAACGAAACAGCTAAACGCCGTGGAAGTAGCCACCAAGGCATGAGGCTAAATGAAGCTTGATTGCGAGTTCGCTGTGCTTCGTTTCGCATATTCGCCCAGCGCAATTGGTGCAAAATCATCATTCACACAGAAGATCACACTTTAGTGTGATCTTCCGATCACTCCTGGTAGTGATTCAAAGTGGATGCATCAGGTGTCACACCATTATTTTCTCCGCTTACACAGCTCTTTATCAGAGCCTTCCCGACATCGCGCCACTTTCGTGTCGCACTGCATCAATCAATCAATCAATCAGATTTGTTCAAGAATCAACCAACTCACAATCCACGAAGAACAATCATCACTTTCAAATTTAAGATCGCCGCAAATCGAAGCAACGCCTGCGATGTCGGATTTAAATGTCACGATGACCAGAATTTTTAACGTTGCCTATGCACGACATGAAGACAAATATATGAAAGAATTTTGAAAGTGCAGACTAACGAGTTTTGCGCCAGGCATCCGAAGTGAAGTAATTGTGCGAGCGCGTCGAAACAGCGCTCGCAGTTCCGTGCAGGGCAAAACTGTGACAGCACTTCCCGTAACAAACCTGAACGTAAGACCCGATGCGCCTGATTTAAGAGACAGGATCTACAATCCCACGCTCAAACTTTTGCTGCCGTCACTCAACGATCGCCCATTCAGCAATCCCATATTCAACGAACTTGTTAAGGACCAGGGCGACAGCCAGGCATGCACAGGCTTTGCACTTTCATCAATGATCGAAGTCCTTTTCAAGCAACCGGGACGAATCAGCGAGGAGCTTCAACAAGAAAGCATCTCAGCGCAAATGCTCTACTACTATGCACGTCTGTACGACGACATACCAGGTAAGGACCTGGACAGCGGGTCGACTGCCAGGGCCGCCATGAAAGCCTGGTTTACGAACGGCGCTGTATCGGAAAGGCTTTGGGGGCAGAATTTAGAACCTCCCCAGTTAGCCTGGCAGCAGGATGCCTTCTCACGACCGCTGGGGGCTTATTTTAGAGTCGCACACACCGAACTCTCCGATATGCACGCTGCTCTCAATGAAACCGAGTTGGGCATGATCTTTGTCTCGGCCCTGGTTCACCACGGATGGTCCACTGTCTCAGAATACGGATTTATAACTTACGAGCCGCAAGCTCAAATCATCGGCGGACATGCATTTCTCATAGTCGGATATGACCAGGTTGGATTCTGGTTCCTCAACTCCTGGGGCAAAAATTGGGGCTGCAAAGGCTTCGCCAGAATTTCATATCCGGATTGGCTAGCAAACGGCATGGATGCGTGGGTGGCACAGCTCGGTGTCAATGTCAGCAAAGATGCCCAACAGATCCACTCAGGGCTTTCCTACGAAAGACTGCAAGTTGCAGCGGGCGCCTCCGCGCTTTCGGCAAACGATGCAATAGCAACTCAAATCATCAATCCATACATCCTGGATTTAGGTTCGGATGGCAAGTTGACTGGAACAGGCTTCTTCCACACCAGCGAAAGTGACGTGCGAGAGCTTCTAACTCGCTACCTGCCAGATGCAATTACTCAATGGAAACTGACGGAGACAGCCCCCATTGATATAGGTTTGTTTGCACACGAGGGTCTGATTTCCCAGGAGAAAGGTGCAACTCTAGCCAAGAGTTGGATTCCCAAGCTCTTCGCAGAACAAATATTTCCCATCTTCTTTATGTGGGAGACGGCAAAACTACGCACAGTTGATGAGATCTATTCTGACTGGCTTACAAAACAAGGAGCCGGCGCCGCAGCCTACAACCTCTCTGGCGAGATGTGGAACAGACGCGTGGAGACAATTCTCGCCACGCCCGGCTCGCAGATGTGGAACGACCTCAAGTCAAACGCAATGAAAGCTAGCACCACTGCCGATGGCGGACTGTCAAAACTGATTGCCATATTGAATGATCTGCCGGACTCCATACGGAAACGCCTTCGTTTTCACCTGATCGGGCACAGTGCAGGTGCCATTTTTCAATCATACCTTTTGCAGTTACTGACAGCAGAAGAATTGACTGTCGACTCCCTCTATTTTCTTGCACCTGCTCTGACTGTTAAAGATTTCGAGCGACTCGTTTATCGGCACGTAAAAGAGAACAAAGTCAGGTCTTATGTCCAGTTCCACTTAAGTGAAGATTGCGAACGCGGCGATAACTGTTATCCAACACCCTATACAAAATCATTTCTCTACCTGGTCTCGAACTCATTTGAAGGCAAACGCGAAACCCCAATTATTGGGATGAAGAAGTTCTTTGACACCTACCTGGAGAATTTTCCAGGACTAAATCCGACCATAATCGAATCTCCCAACCCCAAAGCCGAACCGGAAGACGCTCGTTCCGCCGCTAATCGCCATGACGGGTTTGGCTCTGACATTCATACCATGAACGCGATCATCTCCCGCATCAAACGCAGCCGTCAATTTCCCCCGAATTCTCTTGCAAGTCAGAACCCGAACCCGAACCCGACCCCGACTCCAATGTCGATAGATTCGCCTCGCACTGCCCCCGAATGTCTTTTTGGACTGGCTGCCGACGATCTCAAAAATGCATTGCAGTCACTACCTGTTAAACATTGAACAAACCAGCTAATCAGCAGCCATGCAGTACTTGAAGCGAGGGAAATAAATGATAGTACCGGAAGATATATTGAACGACACAGCCAATCGAGCGCCAAAGAGCCTGGCTGCTCATCTCCCAGACAGAGCGCTTGTCGCCGGAGCCACATTGTCTTCAATACGCCGCGGTGGCGACAATGGGGCAACAAAAGAAGATGAGATTGCACAGACAGCTTCATCTAAGACAGCGACCTTAACTCTGCCTCTGTCATCGCAGCCACCAGACAAAGCTACAAAAGACCGTCTTGGAGCTTTCGTAGAAACAGGTTTCACGTTTGGAAAAGTCGAATACGAAAGGATTCTTGGCACTAACGATCTCGTCGATGAAAATTGGTTGGACAGAGCCAAAATGGCTGCTCAACCTGTCTGTCGATTAGATCTGCAGAATGGAAAAGCCACCGGTGTAATGATCTCACCAAATCTGTTGCTTACCAACTGGCATGTTTTTAATGACGCAATCGATGCAGAAGGCTGCTTAGCCCAATTCAACTATCGCCTCGATTACTCCGGGCGCAATTTCGAACAATACTACGATTTTGTTCTCGATCCGAAACGTTACTTCGTCTCAAATAAAGTCCTGGACTTCGCGATTGTTGCTGTATCGACTAAATCGACAGACTCTGCCGCCTCTCTCAGTCGATATGGTTATCATCGCCTCAATCCAGTCCCAAACAAGCTCAGTCCCGAAGAGTGGATAACTATCATCCAGCATCCAAGCGGCGGGCCACGACAGTTTGCTCTGCGTGAAAACCGACTGATAGAAAAACAAGATAATTTCTTGTGGTATCAGAGTGATACCGCCCCCGGCTCATCCGGAGCGCCTGCATTCAACGACCAGTTTCAAATGATCGCTCTGCATCATTCTGGCGTACCCAAAAAAGTTGGTGACAAATATGTCCTGCGCGACGGCTCACAGGTAGATTCAATTGAAGGAAGGCAGGAATCTGAAATTGAGTGGATAGCTAACGAGGGACTGCGTGTCAGTTCATTATGCGATGCCATTCGGCAGCTAAAGAAAGACGTATTGATCGATGAACTGATTCAAATCATAGATGGAACTATCAAAGGAGATGTGATGGCAGAATCGCTACAGAATAAATCCTCGAACGGTCAAGGCAATCAGGAAACTAAAGTGCAAGAAAGAGAAATAACGACCACTATCCAACCAGCAGTTTCAACAGCTGCTCAACCAGGTCGCTATGGCAGTCAAACACCTGAAATTGTTGTTCCTGTGCGGATCGTAGTATCAATAGAAACAGCACCGCCATGGGGCCCAACACTGACCTATTTGTCGAATCAACCGTCTGGTGCTCCCACAGTTTCCAGAGCTGACGCTGAATTATTCGGCGTAGAAAAGATGGTCGAACCACAGCATGATACAAAATATAGCAACAGAAAGGGCTATGACGAAGACTTCCTGGATGTAAACGTACCTTTGCCGGTAGTGAAGAAAACGAGCTTGGTCTCCAAGATGGACAATGACGAGTACGTCATCCCGTACGAGCACTTTTCAGTCGTCATGAATAAAAAACGCAGACTGGCAATGTTTACTGCCTCGAACCTTGACGCTTCAGTAAAAATGCGTCAGCCGAACGGTGACAAACCATCCCGCAAAGAACTGACCGGACTGGGTAAAAACGATCAGGAAAAATGGTACACAGACCCGCGCATTCCACAGGATCATCAACTTCCTGATGTCTTCTATAACAAAGACCGTTCTGCATTCGACAAAGGACATATTGTCCGAAGAGAAGACGTTTGCTGGGGCACCGGTATACAACAGATAATCCGTGCCAATGGAGACACTTTCCACACCACTAACTGCTCGCCTCAAGTCGCCAACTACAATCGCAGCAACCTGGACGGAATCTGGGGCAAACTAGAAAACTACGTTGCTGAACAAAATAAAGCAGAGCGATTGTCTTTGTTTGCCGGACCTGTCCTGAAAGACGACGATCAGGTTTTCCACGGTGTAACTGACCGTGGCGATATCGAGGTCCAGATTCCCCAATCTTTCTGGAAACTGGTAATTTCAGCCGAAGATGGGCAACTGAAAGCATATGCTTTCGTCCTGGAGCAGGATCTGTCAAGCACACCATTTGAATTCGACGTCACGCCTGAGTGGGCACCATATCTGGTTTCAACAAAGCAGCTGGAAGCTCTCTTGGACGGTTTCGAACTGCCCCGTGCCATCCACGCAGCTGACCAGTTTGAGTCCGACTCAGCCAGCGAGCTTCTGCACAGAACACCCATAAGAAAACGCCGCAAGTAGAAGACGAGGGACGCTGGCTAATTATGCCAGCGTCCCACTTCGTGCAAATGTAGCTTGAAGTAGGTAAACAGATTGGAAACTCAGCCGACCATTGCCGAAACTGAAACTGGTCAAAAAGAAGAATGTCTGTCGAAGAAACGCTTTGATGCATTCAGATTGATTCTAAGCATCGTTGGTATGGCGTATCTGGGATTTTACCTTTGTGGGACCTTCAAAGAACACTCTTTGAAAACACCAGAGGCAATAATATTTTGCGGCATTCTTCTTCTTAACTCGGGATTAGTCAATCGCATTCAGAAACTGGAGTTTAACGATAAGGGAATCATTTTTGAACTCCAGAAGTCAGTCTTGGAGGTTGAGACAACTCAAAAAGCGCTGAACAAAAAACAGGAGAAGCTCGATCGCAGTGTCGAGGAAATTCTTTCCTTTCTCTCTCAACATCTACTTACGCACTTCGAACGAGTTCATCTCGATCGACTCAGCGGCGAAAAGCCTTATCCTTGCAACGTCTCCGGTGGTTGCGAGAACGAATTGCGGCGGCTTCGACACCTTGGTTTTATCGAGCCCAAAGAGAATGCCGCTCTGAAAATTGCAGAATTACGAGGCAGCCACAATGACTTGCGCGAGAGACTAAAAGTCACTGAACGCGGCCGAACTTACCTTGAAATAGCCCAGAACCTATAAATTCCCCGAAGCACCTGGAATAGCCTGAACTCGCCAGCGTTGCCGCAGCCGACCGTACACTTTTCATTTGGGAGGAGTTGTCTAAACCTATGCAACAAACAGCGAAGATTATTAAACACTCCGGCATGTCCGATGCTTCAGCGGCCGAGCCACTGCTGAACAAAAGATTCATCGTCGCCGGAGACGAATTCAATGTCTTCAAGGTCTACGATGCTATGAACGCAGGTCCGCCACAAATCGAAATCGATTTTAACAAGCTGCTTGGCATAAAGAATCCAAAACATGAGGCAGATATTGAAGGGTCAGCCAGGCTTAATAATCTTGTCTACTGGATCGGTTCACATGCCAGAAACGGAGCTGGTGAATTGAAATGGAAACGCCATCAGTTTTTTGCCACAGAAATCATCGATGACGGTGAGAACGTCGAAGTCAGACAATATGGCACCGCCTATACCGGACTGATTGTCGAACTACTCCGCTATCACTGGTTCCAGAAGTTAACTCTGGAGAGACTCGATCCTCAACCAGATCCTAAGCTAGCCGCAAAATGCCTCGGCTCAATCAATATCGAGGGACTGGCGGCTTTTGAAGACGGTCTGCTTCTTGGCTTTCGCAACCCTATTCCGGACAATCAGGCGCTGCTGATCCCGTTTATCAACCCTCACGAAGTCATTAGAAGTGGTGCTCATCCACAATTTGAAAAACCGATCCGCTTAGATCTTGGCGGACGTGGTATCCGAAGCATTGATTACTCTGAAACCCGTAATCAATACATAATTACAAGCGGTTCGTTTGATACGGTCAGCGACTTTGAATTTTTCAGTTGGAGTGGGCCCGGCCATGAACCCACAAAACTAAACATTGAAACAGGTCTTAATCCGGAGGCTATTGTCATATTCGATGATCTGGCCGAGTTTCTCGTTATCAGCGACGACGGCGGCGAGCAAGCACCAGGCGAAAATTCACCTTTTAAAGACATCCCAGAAGATGAGCAAGAATTCCGAACCGAATGGTGCCAACTACCGTTGTAGTTGCACCCAATGACAAAGCCAAATGAGGATTACTATGAACACGAACACGGTAAGAGAAAAAGCGGACGAAACTTTTGTCAGATTATGCGAAGTCTGGGATTACGGTATTGACCAGGCTAAGTCCCAAAGGGGCTTTCTAAAGAAGGACTATTGGAAAACAGGAAATACTGTCGATTGCGTCATTAACTACCTGGTGCAGACAAATCAAAAGGACGAAAAGAGACGCATTCGCGACAGCTTTGATTACGTCTATGCTCATTTGCTTTATCCCGATCATTGGCGAGACGATTACGGCTGGTGGGGAAATGCGCTGGTAAATGCTTGTCGTCCTGCTTCCAATGGAAAACCAAGCCATGCGGCAATACTTGGTTTTACAGACGAGGATGTTGACCAATTTCTAGCGGGAGCAAAAGAGTGCTGGAACGTTTTAAGAAAAAGCGCCGACGAAAATTTGCAGTATTACAATAATTGCACCGATACTGCGTTGAAGAAAGTATTACCCAGCCTCGGTGGTGGCTACTGCGCCTGGAATCACGACTCCGTAGAAAAATATCTAAGCGATAAATCGATCACTTATGTTCCTAACACTGTCACTAACGTTGGCTACTGGGCGTTGTCAATTGGACTCTACGAGATAACTCCAGGCAGCGCACAGGCAGAAAAGTTGAAATACAAGGAGGCTATTGAAGAAACCCTCAATTGGTTTATCACTGTCTCAAATCAAAAATATGATAACGAAAGTATTTTACTCAATACCAAAAATCTAATCCGAGAAACAGTCAACCCATGGGCACATTCAGAAAAATGGTGTCATGACGCTTCGCGTGGCTGGACGGCGGACCAAGGAGTTTATCTTTATTGCCTGTACAAGTGTCTGACGATTTTTCCTCACCTATCGACTCCAATCAATGCGTTATTTCTTCCAGTCAGAGAAGGATTCATGCCAAATTCGGGCAACAGCTCAAACACTCTGGTTTGCGATGGATCGTTTCGAGAGTATGTCACCCTGCCAGTTCCAGAGGACTACGATTCAAATGTCGGCAATTTCAACGATAATTATTGCACCGGTCCTGGTGTCTTAGTGCGTTACCTGGCCGCCGCAACAGACCCGATTATTTATCAATACATCAAACCAGTTGTTAAGCGGAGCGTCGAGACTGTCTGGACTAATCGAGACCAGGATCCGAAACAAGACAAAGTAAAAATCAAAAATCAAATACTGTGCTGGTGGGAACCGATCAGGGACAGCGACTACAGCGACCGATTCTTGAAAGATAATGATGGGCGGAACGAAGAGATCTGGTATCTAGCCCTGCAAGCATCAGGTCTAGATCTATTCACTGCTGCACTCAGAATGAACATCAACGAAGCGGATTAACTATTGTCAGCGGCAGCAGCTAACTTCAAATGGATTAACCAATCGATCGATGGTTAAAACCACCACTCCACTACCGCTTCTCAGCCTGACACCAGCCTTCCTCAAGCTTCTCCAGGTATGCCTCCGCGAAGCCCTCAAGTTGCACCTCTCGTGCAACATAAATCTGCGGATTACCACTGTCATTGTACGCACTTTCAGTTAACCACTTATGAACCAGCTCACGATCGTGCTGCCGAAATTGTCTTGCCGATTCCGAATGGGCACGAGAGAGCGGGTCAATACAACCGGCACAGATGCAGCGCTTCTCCAGATGTTCGACTACGGTAACAGGCGCATTCTTATGTGTGCAAATCCGAATAATCTTTTCTAGAAAACGTTTGCAGTCAAAGTGCCCTGAAGAAATATTGTTTGTATCCATGGCGGGGTCGCGCCTCCACAACAGATTTATATTTCCATTATTTGAGCTGCAAAAGAATGCAACATCATTCATACGGATGAGCACACAAATTTTTTAGGGCTCGGAATCATCAGTGGGCTGCTCACTTTGACTTTCCCATGTCGACTTTAGTCATCCTGATCGACCGAAAGCGCCTGTTTGAATTAACTAACTCAGCCCCCTCAAACCACCTGCAACAATGACCCCAACCAGTTGTGCTGCCTCGCTTCCCGAAATCTCCGCAGCGCTGCAAAAACGTAAACCACAGATCCTCCCCCGCCCTGCATGTCGACTAAAACCAACATGCCTTGATAGTCAACCTGGAACCGGAAACCTAAACTCCTAAACCAGAGAAAGCCTGATCACGAAACAACTTCGCAGCGCTAGCTAGCCTCAACGCTGAACCACCACCTCGTACTTCCCCATCTCCTACCCCCATCCCACACCTCACCTGGAACGCTCATCCCATTCCCGCCGTTCCTCTGCCCGCTGCTCCCCAGAAAGCCCCTGCCCAGCAGGGAGATTCGAACCCCGATCTTCCAGGTCTGGAAACAACTCCTGAAACCTGACCATAAAATCTCCTTCCTCATGCGCTAGCTCCATCGACTCACCAGAACGTGCATGATCGTCACCAAATATGATGCGCTCAAAACTGCTTTCTTTATCTTGATGATTTATCGTCTTGATACTCACACTTTCACGCATATGCTTTTGAAAATCATCGTATTCTTCAAGATCTGAAAATCTCTCCATCTTATACCCACGTCTCTCAATCTCCGAGGAGACGCTTTGCAAAAAACGCTCATAGCCTTCAAGCACGGGCGCAGAAAACTTATCTGCCAGCAGATTCTGCATCGCCACCAACTGCTTCAAAACACCATTCAGTTCGATCTCATGCCCAGCCGCACCATGCTCTTTCACAGCCTCTTTCACAGGCTCTTTCACAGCCTCTTTCACAGCCTCTTTCCCAGCCTCTTTTACAAACTCTTTCCCAGTCTCTTTCTGTAACTGCTCTTTCTGTAAATGCAATTTCTCCAACGCAACTTGCCACTCTTTGATGTACCGCGCCTGCGCCTCAGGCTTCATCTGATCGATCAAAATTGGACGCTCATTGTATCCAAGCCTTTCTTCAACCAACATCTGAAAATCAAGCTCTGTTCCCGTGTCCACCTCAAATGCAAATCTGTCAGCGCCCGGATAAAACCGCTCGAAATTCTCATTGACGAAGTCAACTTCTTTCATGTAACGCTGCTCTTCTATCCAGTACAAGTCCTCCCGCAAATCTTCACGGTTGAATGTCTCATGCTCGAAAACTTTTCGATAAGCCTGCAACTCAAGCCCCAACTCGGTCCCGCTCGACACGGAGCGATTTAATTGACCCAGATTTATCATCTTGTCCAGGTCTTGTTGCGCTGGCTTTTCCGCTTCAATGATACCAGCCTGCCTCCTCATCGAAGCCTTCTCTTCGGCAGAAGCATGCCAGAATTTTTCGAACGAATTTTGCCCGAAGTGCCTCTGATACTTCCAACCATTCTCCAGTCCGAAGTAATTGAAAAAGCCATAACCAGCCAGGCGCTCATTACGCTCCTGATACTCCCGTTCATTAAGCTCCTGGTACTCCCGCTCAATACGCTCCGGGTACTCTCGCTCATCTAGATTCTCAGTCATCGTCACACTCTCCGAGGCCCTCGATTACCGTCACTTACATCCGCAATAGCCACTTCGGCACTGTCGCTTACATCCGCAGCGGCCACTTCGGCATCCGCCCCTCTTTCTTCGCTCGTTCTATCTCACCAGCCGGATCAAGGTGGAACGCCGCTTTCGCATTCATGCGAGCCGGGATGGAAAATCCGGACGTAATTTGCTCTAAATTTCTGAAACTTTTCTTGTCGCTTGCACTCATCGGAAACACCTCTCAGGGTCTGTCTCTTCGGCCTCAGCGCAAAAGATTTGTTATCTTTTCCCGCCACAGGCATCGAACGCCGATGTGCAATTTAATAACTCAATAATACCAGAAAATTAGTGGCGAATTCGTGAATACAACCACAAGCAAAGACGTGTGCCTGAGTCTGAACTAGGTGCCAACTACTCGATGCCGAACACTCGATGCGGACCTACTTGCCCCGCTCTTCCAGTTTCGACGCCCCCATGTGAGCGAAGTCTTCGATTATATTCAACTCCATGATTCTAATTTGCCCATTTCCAAGCCGAGCATCAAAACTATCCGCATCAAACTCGCAACCCAACCACTCAAGATAGATCCAGTCTTTCCTTGACGCTATGTAAATAACTCAATCATACCGGTGACCAAATTAATTCCTCGATCAGATCGCTCTTTGACTGACTACATGCCTTGGCTTACCAATTCTCTTGAACTCAATCATCTCGCTTGTTTTATTCCTCATGTCATCAATTGTCAGAGTCAGACGGTTAGTGTCAAACTGGGTGTAAGTGTACCGTTTACCATCGTTTGTGCTAATTTCGGTTACGTAAGATTTTTCATCGCCTCTTCCCCATAAGGGTTCTATCATAGCGGTCTCATCATGGTCGTATGGCATTGTTTTTGGTATCACCACATGTGAACCGAATCTCCCACCTCTCACATACATCGTTAAGGAAGAAACCAGCTTACCGCGCCTCCATAGCTCACGCGTACACGTGTAATCGCCTTTGTAATGCTGTTTGGTCCCAGCTGCACTCCATTCTTCAATCATTTTTTCGTGAGCAGGGCGCTTCGCAACCCAGCGCCCTTCCATAAAACCAACACAAGCTTCTGGTCCGGGATGATTAGGCACCATCATCGGCAGATCGACCGGTTTTCCTAAAGCTCCTTGCGCCAACAAAACCACAGCACCAGTTGACACCAACAGCCTCGATATTTCTCTTACCAAACCATATTTGGTACCGTCAAGCTCGCTACAAGTATGCCAGCGCTTAATCATATGTGCTATGAAGATTCTCTTGTCTCAAAGGCTGAGTTCCAACCAAACGGTTTAACTATCCAGGACCTGTACAGTAAGCACAGTCGGGTTGTCTAGTCTGAATTGTAATCTATTCAGCTTCCATAGTTTTTCACTTAAATCAATGCGTCTCCCCAACCCAGTGGGGGATTACCCCTTACACCCCACACCAAGTTGAACTACTGTAGCACTGTCGACTCTAGTTCCGTTGTAGACAAACAACCGATGCCAACGAAAAGACCATCTCCGATCGCGTATAAAGGGCTGATTATTCTGCTTTTAGTCACCCCTGCTCTCGCTACCCGCACCATTGCACAGGGACTTACCGGTGCACCCGTTGTACCCAGCCCCCCTGGACCGCCCCTGGCAGCGGGGCATCACAAAAGGACCAAGCAACCCGCGGATCCATACCAGGTCGCCATTAATAAGAGACTTTCTGATTCTCTCATCTCTTACCCTGGGCACACCAGTAAGCCAGTTTGCATCTCAATTTACATTGATAGAAGAGGCTGCACGGATCCCCTGTTCCTCTGCTTTATACGTTCCAGCGGCTCAATCGAAGCAGACTTTGCATGCTTTGACGCCGCACTTACTTCAGCACCCTTTCCGCAGCCACTTAAATCCGACGCCTGGAACAGCGAATACTCTTTTTACCACCACTACACTGTCGATCACACCAGAATGACGCAAAACCTCATTGTCAGCGCAAAAAAAAACCTGGCTCACTTTTATTTCAAAGAACATCCACATTTGCGCGGCAAAGCACTCCTCACACATTCCATCCCCACCTCTATTCTGGAGCGCTATCCTGATGCCTTCACCCCAACCGAAATCTTCTCCGCCGACAATCTCAAAGCCATCGACAAGAATCTCATAGACCCTGCTTTAGCAGAACTCTCCAGCTACAATCACTTCACGCACTACATAAAGGACGAAAGACTCATCAACCGTTACAAAGATTGGGTCATTTTCCAAGAGAATCATCCATCTGCCACACGCGACGAAATCAAAGCAGAAGAAACTCGTCTGAACAACAAATACGCAGATCTGTTTTTGTAATGATTAGCCTCATCATGTCGTCAGTCAAACTCTTCCTCCGGCAAATCAGTTTGTCGCTTGTTCACCAATATGATCTTCCATTAAACTGTAGGAGCGGGAACGATGATAATGCGGGCAAAGTTTGTACCAGTGAAGATCAAGAAGCATCCGATATGAAAGACAGAGAAAACCTTCGTCAAACAGGGGAGCAGTTTCGTACTGCTTGCGAAAAAAATCGAAACAGAACAGATTTTGCGTAGCGGGTGCAATCATGGTCAGAGTGCTTTGGTTATCATTGATGGTCTGCGAAAGATGTTTGCGATTACTCAGATGAACGGTGTCGATGGAATCAAACAATAGCCGAGTTCTATCTTCTATCTCGCTTTGAATGGCGCGGATTTTGCTATGAGCACATCAGTAGTTAAGAGCTGTCCTGCGACTATGTCGAACTTTGCCTGCATTCCTACTACCTGATTCTCGTTTCGGACCCAGGTTGATGAATCGGTGGTTTTTACCGAACCTTCAGTCAAATCCGAACGTGCAATGATCGACCCAGCACGAATAGCTCTTTTGGCTTGAACGAAATTAGCAGAATGTTTGCTTTGCTCTGCATTCTTAGGCTTTGCGTGGCTCGGCAATAAATCGCGTTCAAGAATTATTTGCCCCTTTGTCATTGCATACCGTGATCGACGACCGGTAATGGAGTTGCGACCAGGAATATCGCTCTCCCGGAACCCACGTGAATTGATAACCGATTCTCGCAAATCTGCATCAACAATAACTGTTCCTTTAGAGATTGCTCTCGTCGCGAAAACGACGACACTCTTCGGTTCCGAAGGATTGCTTTTTGAGTCGATTGATTGTCCGCATTGGGCATTTTGAGTAAGCACCGCAAAAGTCACTACGGCAAAAGAAACAATGAATGCTCTCGCGTAAATAGCCATGGCTCTATCCTTCGTCAACTAGTCGCAACTTATTTTTTACACATGATGCACAGCACATTGATGAGCCAAATTCGCTTCCGAATTGCATTGATGTTGAAGCATAGCCAGCGCCGCCGCCCACGTTGGCACCAATAAACGTTGATGTTGAGGGGAAGTACACCGCGTAATTGAAATTACTACTACCCGCATTGTTCCAGCCTGAGCCGGGACTTGCGACTGGGCTTCCAGGAGGATTCGGATTTATTCCTAAAGTCCCCCAAGTCCCTTGCTTGCACCAGATAACTTTATGAGTACCCTTCGGGCAAGGTGGAGTGCATTTGGCCTTTTTAATCGCTGGAGTCGGATCGGAGCCTTTACCCCAGAAACAATTCTTTTTGTAGACCGATTCCGGTACCACACCAGGACCAAGACCAAGATAGAAGTCCACGACTGAAATACATCCAGGACCGAATACTCCGGAAGGCGCGCCAGTCATCCCTTCAAAGCTATCCATAATATAGGTACCCATTCCGGAAGGAGGCGCAGATATGACATTTCCTTGAAGTCCACTAGGATCGATAACGCTCGTGGGGAGATTGTAAGCATAGGCAAACAGGTTGTTATCTCCAGTCTCCCCTATTGGATCTCGACTAATCCATCTGCCAAGCGCAGCATTGTAGGCTCGATATGTCGTCAGGTTCAGCCCACTTGGACTATGTCCATAATATCCAGCATACCGTAGATCTGAACTCTGTGCGGACGCGATCTGGGTCACTCGTCCAAATGGATCGAACGCATACTGTGCCTGTATCACGCCACTGGTGTCTGTCATCTCGCGAATTGATCCAAGTTGATCCTTAGTGTAGAAATATTTTGATCCGCTGATTGTCTGTCCGTTAGAGAAGAATTTCTTCGTTGTGCTCCCAGCGCCATCCCTTTCTTCACATCGAGCACCGCCGCACCAAACAAATTGCTTTGTGCTCGTCGTTGAACCACCAGAGACCTCAACAATCTTTGCGCAAATCCCGTTTCCGTCGAATGTAAACTGGCTATTATTCCCAGACCCTGGATAAGTAATCTTGATCAACCGATTCTCAGCATCCCAAGAATATCTATTGGTGCCATCGCTAGTCATATTGCCGTTCAAGTCATAAGTAAGTGTAGAGCTCAACCCATTATTGACGGACTCAGCATAACCATTAGTCTTAGAATTGTTGCTGCCATCTACCGCCGTTACAGCCACCTGACTGACTCCTGCTGGCACAAGCTGATCGTCGACAAAATTTTGCGACCAATTCATTGTCGCGCTATTGTCTATGCTAAGACCCTGCGCCAAAAACGTTGTGTCGGCATTAAATGCTGTCGCTAATCCCGCCGCTATCGTAGCCAGCGTGTCTGTGGATAGAACTGTATATGATACCGAATGCTGCCCACCTGCGAACACTCCATTCAAGCTGGTGACGGTGAGCACATCGCCTGCTGTTGGCGTACCGCCAATTGTCAGTGATGTGGTTCCTCGATTTTTGAGCAGCAAAAGTTAAAGTCTCAGTGGCCCCGCCACTTGTAGTAGCCGTGTAGTTGGTGTAGGCGAGCAATGTCACTTTCGCAGCAGTTGAGATTGCAGTCAGTTTTGCCGCTTGCAGATTGACATCTGCATTGATTGCATTTTTAAGAGCGGTGGCAATGCTTGTTGGCGTATCACCGCCAAGGACTGAATAGCTGACCACCTCCTGCCCCATCGGCAAACTTCCGTTATAGACCGTAATCGCAACAATATCCCCGGTTGTTACCGTGCTTCCGATTGTGATGGCAGCCGAGCCGCGGCTGGCGTTTGAGATTGAAACCGTCTCTGTTCCACTTGAGCTGCCATTGTAATAAGTGAACGGCAGAAGCGTCACCACATTTGCAGTGGAAGTAGCTTGTACGCCAACTGCTTGCAGCGAAGAATCAGCATTGATAGCGTTCTTCAATGCGGTGGCAATCGTCGTTGTCGTATCGCCGCCCGCAACCGTGTAAGAAATCGTCTTCTGCCGCCGCTTCAATTGGCATTCTGCATTGTAATCGAGGCGACGTCACAGCAGTGATGGAGCCTGTGACGGTGGCTGTCGTGCTTTCGTACCGATGAAGGTACCACCTATTATTAGAATGTCGATACCAATTCCTATTAGGGCATGACTAGCGCAAGTTACGGATTCAGTGCACTATTGGTAGTGCTAAGTATGTGTGCAGCAATCTGGAACGTTGAGAAAATGCAAGTAATTGCCGCGTCTGCGGGTCCAACAAGTTTAGGTGTTTTTCTTTATTTGATAATCGCCTTCGCTGTCGATGCCAGCAGGGAACAGTTCGCGCGTTAAGTGTTAGACATAGAATTTGACAGTGAGAGCCAATGAACGGAAAATGAATAAAAGACACTTTCCTTTCCGCCTGCACATGATAAATAAGAATCTACCCTCAATACCCTACGATAATTCAGAATTGCGCGAATTGGTGCAAGCTAAAGGCGGTTGGGTCCAATTACTTGACCCGAATTACCATCCAACCGAAGAGTTATATGAACAATTCAAGAAATTTAAATTCGATCACAAAAAGTTCGACGAGCTGAGAGTCAATGCAAAAGAAATCTTTACTTTGGAACTAGCAGTTCATCTTTACTGGTCTTGGAGATGGCTTTTAGACGGTACTTTACGACTACCTCGTCCTGCTCAATCGCCATTTGAGGATCAAGTACGGTGGCAGGACTTTCCTCATTCAGACTATTGGTATAGCGAACGAGTTCGAGAAAGATTGACACGGTTTCAAATCACAAAAGATGCAATTGAGGACTGTATATTAAGTGATGCCGAAAAATTTCCACCGTGGAAGCCTCCAGCATCTCGTAGTTTTACTAAAGATTTGGCTCTAATCCCCGAAAATACAGCAAATGATGCGGTAACGCCGATTCCCGGACTTGAGCGACGCTATCTACTTTTGATTGCTTTAGCCGCGGGGAAAGGCTTGTCTATCGATGAACTTATGCTCGTAATCTTTCTTCTACAGAATGAAGTGAAGACATTTTTTCTATCAACAACTTATTCTTTCAGGCTATACCCGTATGGTGCACATTGCGATGCTATAAAAGACGACATTTACAAGCTTGTTGAGGATCAGATGGTCCTGATTGATCATGCAGGGTCTCCCACAAGTGAGCTGTGGTTATATTCAGCCAGCGAAAAAGGCAGTGAGTTGGCGGAGAAGACCGTTAGACTACTATCGACCGACTTGACTGGAATTTTGAAAGACACGTTAGTTCAAGTAAAAAGACAGCCCATTGCTAGTCTCAAAACATCACTCTATCGAAGATACCCAAAACACCGGGGTTGATTCTGGGCGAATTTAATATCATCATCACGATTAAATCTGCCGACTAACTCAGATAGATTTAGACCTTAACTGACCTGCTCCCCAAAATTCGAGCCAATTAGAAACTTAGACAGCTGCCTCCAGGTGTGAGTTTCTAAATTCCAGCCGCGTTTGATAGTTCAGCGCGCTGTGCGGTCTTTCGGTGTTGTATTCGATGCACCATTTCTCGATCTTCTGCTGTGTTGGCACCATCGTCGCAGATCAACCGGTTTTCCTAAAGCTCCTTGCGCCAACAAAACCACACTGCCAGTCAGTGGTGTTCTGACTTAGATTCGATTTTTGGAGCGCGTATGAATACGCACCCCAGTTCTATCTTCTATCTATCTTCTGCCCGCTTTGTAATCGGACCATAGCGACGAGTTTTCAGGACTGGTGCGGAAACATGATCGGAGACGGTCAGAAATTCTCGGAGGCGAGTATAGAAAGTCTACACATAGAGGTTCCTGTACACCGAGCAAGCCTGGTAATGGTTGCGCCCCATTCTCTCCAATGCCCCAACCTGAGTGATTTAGATCCCACTGTAAAATATTGCATGTCAGAAGAAGGCAGAAACAAGAATTTAATTGCAACTGGATAGTCTTGTTGTTTTTGTCGGCCAAGAATTTTCGCAGAAAATATGACATTATGCCAGTACTGACGATTAGACTGAACAACAGCCAACCACCAGAGTCAAGTTGCAAAAAAACTAGATTGACAGTTGTAGATTTGTAGATAAACCACGCGCCGGCCCATAGTAAACAGGTAACTCCAAGCATTCCCAAAATCATGGTAATAGCCTCAAAAGGTGAATGTAATTCTTAGCTTAAAGACTAATTTTGATAACGCAATACGTAATCATACTGCCCTACTCGCGTCGCTCTTCCAGACTCAGTTTGCTTTTGCGGTCAATGCACTAAACATGTCTACAACATTTCGGCTATGAGGTGGAGGAACTGATTCTCCGATCTGAGTCTGTGCCCTGCATGAAGCTATTTCGGCGCAAGGACGAACTGGCTTATTCGCAATCATTCTGACTGGACACCTCCGAAGTCCCCCTGTAAAGCACTCTTGGTGCTGGGTCAGGCACATCGAGAAAATGAAAAATCGTCCAGAATACGATCACACAGAAAAGCCAATAGAAACAACGCTGCCATGCATCGCTATAAAACAAACCAAACCAAAAAGTTGGCCCTATCCACGGGAACAACAACAAGATTGCAGCCAGTCTTCCTTTAGTGATCATCACCGCACAACACTCTCCGGCTAAGATCACCAGCCTACAAAATTACTCATGGCTCTTGAGCTACTGTCAAACACTATTTGAACTGCTTGCTACGTTGCAAGCGATTAAACATGGGAGCAGTACAAAAACAAACTCGTCAATATAAAACCAACCCGCACACTTGTGTTATCGCACCTTTATGCCAGAATAGTCAGAGTCAACCTTCCTTCGAGAATTGCTTCCAGTGAGCAATAGAACCTCCATATACATTGCCTTAGCGTCAGCTGAAGTCAGAATGCTTTGCTTGGTAGTGATGGTCACTGTTCCTCTTCAACTGGTGTACGGTGAAGAGAAGAAGCTGGACGCGCATTGTGAGTTTCCGCCGCATCACGGAAGCTGGGATCAACCTGGTCCTAAGTTCGAGGCGAAGTGGTCGATAATGAAAAGCAGTGGTTGTTTTAGCAAATCGCCTCAGGGTCGCATTTCGAAAACAAACACTTATGGCCAATGGGTGACAGCCCCAGTCACCTGCTCGTTCTTAGTAAATGAACAGGGAAATCCAACAATGACAAGAGTAGAGAGCTCATCCGGTAATCTGCAAACTGATCAAATTGCACTGAATTTGATTCGAAAAGGAGCGCCGTACTCGTTTCCTCCTCGAACACGAATATACACTTACTTCACTGAGTCAAATTTGACTATCGTACTTCGATAGCGCTTCTCATCAACTCGAACCTGTCCAGCTATCGCGGCAGGCGAAAAGACGTGATTTGCCCTCTGTCGTCAAAGCCAACAAGAACATAGCGGCTATTTCCTGAACTGAATTTGGGCAGCGACGATAAGCTCAGAAATGCTGACACGTATTTACTGTGTCTCTCTTCAGGCAGTGGAGACGAAAAGTAAACGGGCGCAACGATGGTTCCCGCGGATGAAATCTCCATTAAACAGCGCGTACCTACCACGTTGAGGTTCCGGTTATTTAGCTGATGCATAATTTCAGCAGTTGTCCGTTGAATCCATCCTGCGTCTTCAGGACTCAATGCCCGCTCGTAATCTTGTTGATTCAGCGGCACGAGAACAGGAAAGGGAGGCACACAGCTTTTGATGGCACCGGACACAGTAGGCGATGACATCGGCAACACCTTAACCAGGTCACCATCATGCTGAAATAATATCTTCAAAGCCCCTTCGTACGGCGGCTCCGTCTTTAATGGGGAGACAGCTCTGATCAGTCTGGCTGCTATTGCATCATTTCTTTCATTACCGGAGCTATCTGCTAATCTCATCGACAAGATTTTCCCATTTACATCTATTGACACCATATACGATACCGTGCCTGTAACGAGCGCCCGGCTTGCGTTATAACGCCCCGCCAGATCGGAGTGCACCACAATGCCATCAGCAGACATAATTGCCAACCTGATCTTATTGAATTTCGAGAACTTGTTGACGCGCTCAAAATCACAGTGAACACCTCGGACAGGTGCTGGAGATTGCTCCACTTCCGCCTGAGCTGCCATGGTGTTGACCAATAAAAGCGACAATATCAGTGAACCAATCAATGCACTAAGCCCTCTGTCTGTCGGTTTGATAGAAAGTGCGATTAGCCTACCCTCAAGAAACACAGAACACGGAGCTATACATTCAACGACCGGCGCAACCTTGTTCAATATGGACTTGTGCATTCTCTCAAACCAGTTTTTTACAAAGAGGTAGCAGGGCGTGTTACCGGAAATGGTTACCCTTCTATACCTCCCATAGTATTGACAAAAATACTGAAAGCATCAATGTGCATTCTACGCATTAAGACCGCAATCGTATGGAAGTCAGGCTCATATTCTTGGACCCGAGGCTGAAGGACGGTTCTTGCTAAATGTGTTGAAATTGCAGGCAAATATGCCGGATAGGTCCGCTCATTGAACACTTCAGCATAATTACTTGCACTCCCGCAACGCTTGCTTAGTTAAACTCACACCAAGCGAATCACTCGCCAGTACTTTCTCCTGCGACGCCAACAATTTGTTCAATAACTCTCTGGCTAATTGTGGGTTGTCCTTACCCACTTTTGTACAAACAACAATAACTCGTGCAGCCATCGTGGCCCCATCGCACGGCACTTCAGGTAATAGCGAGCAAGTTCCACTATAGCGACTGAAACCTGTTGTCAGGTCGCACTGCAAGGCTTTCTCCAGAAAACTTTTGCATTCATCATCCCTGTTTTGTCCTGCTAAGAACGCAAATACCAGGTAGTTCATACCAGCTATTCTCATCCGATCATTTGGACGCAGTTCTTCAACTTTACCCAGTGACGACTTAAGAAACCTCTCCAGTTCTTCTGCATGACCATCTTTCACCAGGCAATCGAAATAGATAAGCCCAAAGGGAAAGAAACAAGAAACGAATTCATCTGTTCTGAGGTAATGATCGAATGCCTCTTGGGTCCAATGAAGACTAAGGCTAGACTGCTTATGTTGCATGGCCTCGCAGGCCAGGTTCATGCAACAAAACATCTTCGTCTTCTCGTCTTTAGCCAGCCTTAGCTTCTTCAACGCATAACGATGCGCTGTACTTTGCGAACAATCACTCCACGCTGCCTCATAAGTTGCATATTCTGTTGCTCTCTCGTCAGTCAGACTTAACGCACGTTTATACAATCTTTCTTGCTCAGCGAAACTTCCCGGACTGCGATCATGAACCAGCAAGCGAGCCAGCTCGTAACACCTTTTGGCTACCAATTTCTTGTTTCTTGGTCTCGCCCTCTCCGCATCTAACAGCGCCGCTCGAAATTTTGGTATATCTTTTACAAAATCTGCATCGGTAACACGTTCTTTTACCTGCACTGTGACTTTACGGTGATGATCCCCCTCACCACCGGACCCCAAAGCAACTGAACAGTTGCTCCCGACTAAGAAGACGAAAGAACCGAACGCACCGAAGACACATCTCCAGACAATCGAATTCTTCACTTCAATCCTCACGCACCCTTTTCTCATTACATAATTTGCTCAGGCTTATCACACTTTTCCAGTTTGTGCATGGGTGCCACCTGCGATTCCGCGCGTCAACTTCGTTTCTATAGCGCTGTTTCTCTCAAAACATACCATTTTTCAAGTCTGGATCAGCTCTTCCATTCAAGCTCTTCCCTGCACCCGCGCTTTCGCCTTCATTCGCGCTGGATCACCGAAGTAAAAATCTTTGATATCAGCAATTGCCTCTTCAGCCGAATCCCACACATTATAGAAATCTGCCGGTCCCATGCCACCAACACAATCCACTCCATAAACAACCCACGTCTCATCCAGATTTTGATGAAAGACCAGCACAGCCGCATCTGATTTAGGGTTCAATCTCTCAGTCACCAGCTCGCCATTCTCCTCCAGCAATCTAACCGTATCGGTCACTGCGAATGCGGCAAAACCATTGCCACCAGCCTCTATCGGCTTGTAGATACACACACCATGATTGAAACAGTGCGGCGCAGCAGTAAACCAGAGACCCAGATCACGCAATTGATTCAAATATTTCTCAGGGATAATAGTTGATTCCGGACAAACATGTTCCCACTCCTTATCAGAACTGCTGCAGCTCTGAGTTAACTGATTACCTTCACTCATAACAAACCTCTTGATTGTGATCTCCACTTACTGTCTTAGTCACTAACTCCGACGCCCCTGAGCATCCTCACTTACATCCGAAGGAGGATACCTCAGCATCCGTCCTCTCTTCTTCTATCACACACCTGATTAATTGCGTGCAGCATCACTGTGCTCACCGCGAACACCATCACCACGAACAACATTCCCGCGAACCCCATCCCCACGACCAGCATCACAGACGTGCCTCATTCCCATTCTCAGGAAGCACGGCTTAACCCAGGCACCACAATCCTGACACGGAATCATCGGCTGCCCACAATCCTGGCAGAGTTTCAGCTCGCCCATCTCACTGATGCGCAAGTTCTCCAGCCGTTTTTCCACCCCCGACACACTCGAAACAGCTCCCTCACGGCTCGCCATGCACCGCTCAACATATTCGGGCATGAGCATATAAAGACTGTTGGTGTCATAAAGCCACTCGCCAAATATTCCTGTAACGAACTGATACCTGGTTGATAGCTTCACCGTCAGAGGCCAGAGCTGATCATCGAAATGTGTTGCTGCCATGCCAAAACGCTGTGCATGCATGCGCGCTTGCACCAGCTGCAATGCTTCTGCCCAGGCATCCAGATGTCCCAGCAAATTCTCCAGTTCACTCTTTCTGGCAGCGTCTCTGTAGAAGTCCGACTTCGCCAGTTCAGCGATTTTCTTTTCTAACAGACCCTTAACGGCGTCTTTCTTGCGCAGCATTCTGGCGATCTGATCATCCATATCAGAAGCTTTCACCACGCCAAAAAAACGCGTCAAGCAAATCAAACTATTAAATAACTCAGATATTCTAAACATCGGATTGACCTCTCAGTCGTTCTACTCGGTCGATGCGCAAAAATCACTGATTTTTCCCGCAAACGACATCGATTCACCGATGTGCAATTTAGTAACTCAATAATACCAAAAAATTAGTGGTGAATTTGTGAAGTCTGAGATCGGTTTACCCAAGGGGAACGGCGCCATTAATAGGTGGTTGCCTGCGCGTCATGTAGGATTGAATATTTGATTCAAACCCGCTCAATCTCCCCTCCTTCAAATGTTTGTAGATTGCAGCAAACAACTGCATCTAACTATAAACGGCAATCTGCAAAATCAGCGATATTGAGCAGGTGGCAACGCCTCATTTAAAACACGACATGTGCTCAAGACTTCCGCTCTGTAGCCAGCGGCCAGCTCCTCCAATCTGACGTCCAAACGTTTCAGAAGATCTGGATGCCTTCCAAACAGTCGATCGACGCCACATCACTCGAATTGTCTTAACTCTGCCGGGTAGGAACCACCGCAAGCTACAATAATGTCAGAGAACACTTGCATCAATAACTGACAATAAGGACGGTTCTTACGAATGAAAAATAGCAGAGCAGTTTTACTAATGCTTCTTGCCTTGACTGCGTGTCCAGCGCACGGCAGTCAGATGCCTCCTAATGACGATGCGCCTGATTTAATCGAAGCAAAGAACGAACTTAAGCCATGGCTGACTAAAGTTGAAAGCCGTATAAAAAGTTCGAGACACTTTCAAAGCGCATCCGCTCTTTTAAAATGCGCACCAAATGTTGACAGCAGAATAACGATTAGCTTTTCAGTGGATAAAAATGGCAGTTGCAACAACATCTTAGCGGTTGATTCCACAGGGTCAAAAGACTTGCTGGAAAAAGGAGTTCAATTAATCAGGGATAGTGCGCCATTCGATGAACCACCAAACAATTTACCTCATAAAGATCAGTTCGGTATAAAAGCTAAGTTAAGTAAAGATGAGACTGGTGCAACTAATGTTGTGTGCTCATTAGGACGATTAACGCGGCAAAGAATTGGAAAGCAGAGTTTGCCAGTACAACAATTTAGACGACAAGGTATTTAAAAGCAGTGCAAGCAAACCCGCTTGCACTGCCTAAGTTAATCCATTCTATGGCTCTATGGCGCAATATTGCACGCCGCACTTGGACTCACTGGCGTTGTGGCAGGCTGAGCGTTGCCCAGTAATTCTTGCGAAGCCCATGCCTTTACGCAGAAGAAGAATCCGTTGTCCATGATCTGATCGCTCATCGGACGTGCTCCCAGCATGCCCACAAGTTCATAAGCGAACGCCTGTGCGTGTATCTCCTGAAGATTCTGCAGATAGCCTTCCAAGATCGACCAACCATGCCCTGATTTTGCCAAAAATCCTCAGTAAATTCTCTTCAAAGTACATGAACTGATACGCGCTCTGAGCATATCGTCACGCTCAAAGCATAGCCGTGCTCAACACACGCTGAGCACATCGCGCCTCCTAAGCACATCGCCGCACATAGCACATCGCACATCGCAACACTCATCGCCACACACAGCAAGTCACCACACAAAACACATCACCACAAATAGATAACCACGAGGTAAACCAAGTGAGTCAGGACACATTCGTAGACAAAGTTAGCCGTGAAGCAAGCATCGTATGTAATGGCACCGGGGAAGGTACATTCAATGAAATCTGGCGACGCGCCCAGGATCCAGCCAGCCTGTGCGGCACAGTGGCCAAAGACATGCTCATGACCACAGCAACAGCTGCTGTGTGCACAGCCGCTCCTGAAGTCGTTCTGCCCGCGCTCGCGATAACAGTCGGCTCCATGCTGCTCGAAGACGACACACCACGCAAGGAAGCCTGGGCCCGAAACGCCCGGTTGTTCGATGCTTGCAAGTCAGCCTGGAACGATCCAACTCAAGAACTGAATGCGAAACGAACCTTCGCTCACGAACTGGGCAAACCTGCCTTCGAACTCCTCTTATGCTCCACCACATTAGGGCCCGGATTCACTTTAGGAACACGCCTGGCTGAAGGCAAACTTGCTCAGATAGCTGAAAAAACTCTGGCCGGCAAAAACATGGTCATGACGGATCTCGGCGAAGGCACTTTTCAAACCAGAATCGGCGACAGCCTCGTGACCACAAAAGCCGACGGCACCGTGTACAAAGAATTCGACAATGGCTTGATTCAACGCCATATCCCAACCGGCAACGGCGAGTACATTTTTACTGAGAAGAGACTAGGCGGTGTGCTGACAATGAATCTCCCCACAGGCACTCGCATGATCGAATTGCCGGGCGGCAGACTGTACACTTTCGAACCCGATGGTACCTGGATCGTCAAACGCCCATCAGGCTTGCGCCTAACAAGCAATGCAGACGACACCATTCGCACATTTACGCATCCGAACGGCACCGTGACAAAATTTACAGGCAATCAGAAGGAAAGAATTTTTCCGACTGGACTTGATTCGTGACAGAGAGAAATCGGCATTCGTTGACAATAGGAAAATGACTATTTCGGCAGTAAACAGGCAAGAATAAAAGCCTCAAAAGAAGCTGCGGGTTAAGAAAAAATGGAAACGACCGAGTTGTTGTTCAATGTCGTGCGATTTAGAACTAAGACATTTAAAGAGCTAACTCGGCGTCGGAACCGTTCCTAAACCGTTTGCTATTGTTCCAGGCGTCGAGCGTTTTTGAAGTGCTGTTTCCTGCGTAGTCTACTAGCAAAATTTTCTCATTACATGTTGCACGATTTAAACGACTCCACATGTATACTTTGCCATCGGCTTTCCAAAATTCAATTTCAACTCCGCGCTCAGAAGGTAAATTGTTTGGAATATTGGAAAAGTGACTGGTTTGAATTAGGGATATTAACTCTCTATCTACAGCTTTGGAACTTGAATTTTCTAACACAGACAAATTTCTAGCTATTCCATCCCGCTCCACAGTGAAGGTGCACAGCACGTTCTCATTTTGTTTAAAACTTTCGGCGATGGCGGAAACGAACTTATGATAATGGGGCTGTGTTCGAAGTGTCTGCTCAAAATCATCAAACCAAGGACTCAAATCTAGGATCGCTTTATGTTCTACTTCGGATGTATAAGACAGGAAACTTGCAGAATTGTGGTGCCCCGCGAATACTGCTGAGCTGCTCAAGGAGAAGACAATCAAAAAATTGTATAGGTGCTTTTTCACTGGCTATACTCATCTCGGCTCTTTATTAATGTACAGCATTTTCGGCTCGTTCATCTGCGAAACAGAACTATCCACTTTGGGCATGTTCCTACAAGATGCTATGCAAAAAGAGATCTCGCTTTCGTCGAATTGACAAGCCATCTTACAGCGCGGATTTTGAAACTGAAGCCGGAAGATTCCACCGGCTGCATTAAACGAACTAGACACATCATCGGTTCGGCGACTTAGTGCCTTTAGACTAGCCTTCATCCTTCAACGGCGAATCGCTGATCATCGTCCGATTCGGATGTGTGCAGCAGTAAGTCCCATCTTTGTTCTCGACGACTTCCAGCCAGTGATACCTTTTGCTCTCATCAATATTGACGAGATGCCAGAGACAGCCGTCATGCTTGACGATAGTAAAACCCACTTTCACCGGCATGCCCGCGAATTTCTTATGACTCATTCAACACCATTCCTGCCCTCTCTCTCAGGCAATACGCGCAGTACGCACGTATTGCTTCTAAGTATCGAACTCCCCATTCCACGGTGGAGAAAATATGAAATCATTAGGCAAAAGCTGCACGTACCCTGCATTGTGATTCGCAACTAGCCCAAAAGTGCAATCATCTATTGTAGTTTTGAACAGACATACAGAAATATCTCTAAACTGAACGCCACTCAATTCCGAGATAAAAGTATCCAGTCTATCTTTCGCAAGTTCAATAACCTTCCCTTCTCCGTCCGAAGTGCGACCAGCAAACCAGTGCTTTGTCTCAACATGATACCCCTCCGAATCGAAGAGATGGAGTATCGAATACCATTTCTTGTAAGGCGACCAGTCAGCAGGAAGTGGCATCGACATATGATTGTCGAAGTCGGCGACAACGAAACCCATAAACATTTCGCCGTTGTTAAACGTTCCAATATTGCGAGTATACGAATTCTCTATTCTCGCAATTGGAATTCTCGTCGGGAGTTTCATATGTATTGCCGTGCCAAAACCATACCGAACATCTTAGTGCAGGATTATTTCGCCTTCTTGCGCGTATAACCAGCCACTTTGGTACCGTCTTTCTTTGTGTAACCCTTCACTTCAACGGTATCGGCAGGCGCTTTATCTTTGACTGTGCGCGTGTAGCCTTCTACTTTCGTACCGTCTTTCTTTGTATAGCCTTTGACTCTTACTTCTTTCGCAAAAGCACCACATGTAGTGCCCATAACAAAAACAAACATCAATGCAATTATCTTATTCATTTCCACTCCTACAATTCTTGTCCCAGACACACGATATTATCGCATGCCCCCATGCGCCTGCCCTGATCCGCAACCTAATTACAGCCGATGCTATCTAATCTCCGCACTACCGTGCAGCTGGATCCGCACCTTCTCCAGCAAAGCTTTTTCTGCCCGAAGATTCCGAATTTGCTCATCAGTCAACTTCAGCTCATCAATCTTGCCAAGCTCTCTCCCGATCTCCTCTAGTGATTGATCAACACTCCGGTTCACAGCATCAACTTTACGCTCATATTTTGCAGGTACACTACCACCCGGAAAAAACTGCGGGAAATTGTGCTGAGCCCAGATCAATGACGGCACATATGCGTAATTCATAAACAAAACTGTCAGCACACACATCGGCAGCCCGTACAACAAAATCCCTCTATATGGCTCATGAGCCCTTCTCCAGAGAGGATTCTTAAAAGCAGCTGGCTCTTTAGCATCCACCGAGATTTTCTCAGCCGGTAGAAAGTCCCGAAGCTTCAGCAGTTGATTGCCATACGTGGGCGTACTGCTCTGAGTCACTACAAAATTGATGCTCTCAGCTTCTTCTAACTCATGCGCCAGGGAATAAAGCGCGAAGTTCTCAGAGTCATCGACTCCGGCCGTAGACAAACTGACCACAAGCAACACACTCACGTCATCGCGCTCACGCTCTACATATCTGATCTTCGCAGAGGGAACCACTTTCTGCGCCTTCTCCAGTAAAGCAGCAATGACCTTGCGCTCCGCTTCCGTTGCGTTCGCTGGGTCATTTTGCACCTGGTCTGCCTGCACCAATTTTGTCATAAAGGTCCTTCCTGCTGCTCCACAAGTCCCACGTCTGCTAAACCTAGTTGTCCATGTGCATCCCAGCGATCACCAATCAGCTCAAATACTACATTCCTCACTTTTCCCGCTATCTCCAGTGATTTTGCCGCATCACTACGACTGAAATACCTTTCGGTTGGAGCAATATAATCTGCATCATTACGGCGCTCCCGCATTATGTCAATCTCGGTCGCCAGCGCCTTGTGCTTATCCCAGACCTTATGCTTTTTCACAAAATTGCGAAACATGATACTTTGCCGCTCATGAGACCAGTTCGCTCTGTCCTGACCGGGCTCGTCAGTCATATCCTCATAAGTTGCCGCTGTGACAATCTGCATTACCGCATACCACGCCCTGTTACAGACACCACGATAGAGCTCTTTCTCCATCTCAATCTGCGCACTGAAAAAAGACATATCAGACTTGATTCTGAACGTCCGCGCTCTTTCTTTCCGCTCATCAATGCTGATAGTCATGCTCTCTACGCCGGATCCCTAATAAATCAGCCAAAATCGTTCTACTACTCTATCAAACTTGACACAACTCCTCCAACGCCCCGGGTCCTGTCAGCTTTCTGGCATGTAAGGGCTAACCACTATTCCAATGTCGCTTATATCTAAAAAAGAACAATTTAGGCTATTTAGACTCAAAGACAAAAAACTAGAATAGTAAATAAGAAAAGAAGAGAGAAATAGTCTAAATTATCGAATTACTAATTCGAATTAGCCTATGGACAACAACAAAATAACAGAGTGGCGAAGCACAATTTGCACCGAATAGCAATCGCAGGTGCGCCGCCCACAACTTTGTCCTCGCTAGATTCTGCTATTTAGCTGCTGGCGCTTCTAATTCTCTTAACTCTGCAAAGCATTAAGTAAGATTCGAAGAATAATGGTGCCTTAATGTGCAACGTCCAAGGTAGGTCATTTAAATTACTATCGCTCGGCAAACGATAACTATTCTTTTTGTGCCGGTCGCTGCATTGCCGTATTAACCAATCAATTTCAAAACCAAGTGCACCTTCACCCCCGAACAACATGAGCTTGTTAGCTGCGCAAACCGGCCAAACTTCATCTGTCAAAATGAAGCTTAACTCCTGTAACGAGAACCGTGTTTTTGAAATCTGATCACCGATACAGCTGAGCTCTTCATCAGACCAATTGCAATCTAAAAACAGCTGAGAAAAGGCATGCCAAACCAATGCGCGCTCTCTATCCACATTATGTTTGTCTGCATGGTCATCGCAGTTCAGCACAATCAAATAATCTGTAGAATTTTGCCCCATAGCTGTCCTTAAGAATCATCCTGATACAGCAGTATACTGCGTGTTGCGAAGTGGATGGTTATTAACTAAACATCCACTTCTATACTAGAACCAATCTGTTAGTGCGAAAACAGCAATTGTTATCTGCCAAAACTTAAGACAGCATTACTTATGACACGTAGTGAAAATAAGTCGATGTTTTCGTAATTAATGCGATTGAACATTGCAGCTGAGATGCTTCTATCCGTCGCAACAAGTGTCGCGAGAGCAATCAGAAAACTTCCCTGCATTGAAGGATGATGTCCATCTAAATCGTACAACTTAAGTGACTGCCTATTACTGATTCTTAGATGGTTCCAAATTGTTCCGACCGGCAGTAATTTGACCATGTCACGGCGAGCAAGGTCCTCATAATTTGCTTTAGACTCTTCGGCCCACTGATCATCGTCTACATACGTTTGAAAAAGCAGCGGATTTGCATGAACCGATCTAACTTCCTTGACAAATGCTTCTATATATTCGTTCTCCTCGGCGGTCTCGGAAAATTCGGTATTGGTCTGATCTTGAAGTATTACAAAATCCCAGGGTCCAAATTCGCGAATGAACTTTCGTGCTGCATTTGCATCCCAATGATCCTTCAATGAATAATTGTTGCCAACTACATACGCGACTTTGGCACGCTTTTGTGGATCTATTGCTCCCGTTAAGTCTGCAAATATCTTCGGTACGTTATGCCAGTATAGAATGCTGTTTCCAATGAACAAAACCTTCAATGACTTTGGCGAACTACCTCTTGTTAGAAGTCCACTCTCAACAGGGTAAGCAGCAACCTGCGCGTTGTTCTGGTTCCTTACGGGGGCGTGTTTTTGCTTAGTACATCCAGTAATCGCAAAAATCAGAATGAGTACAATCAAACTATTTCGCATAAGGTTGGCGAGTGTCAATCGATCAGATCCCGCAGCACACGCCAAACTCATAAGGGTGGTCGAAACATTCATTTCTCTACCGTCTACAACTTCAAAAAAATTGACTCGTTCGAAAAATACAATTGGAATACGCTTATTATAGCTGTTCAAAACCTTTTATTCGGCGTCTTGTAGATTCAAACCAAATGACTCGTTGCGTTTGCGCAAAGGAATTGTAGAACGCATTTTTCATTCCAACTCACGATGAATTTGACCGCGATCGCCAACGGTGTAGTCGAGAAAAGAACCAATATCTAAAAATCGAAAATATTCGATTTTAGAGAAAAATTGAATAGCACTTCAATAAAGTAGCAGCATTGTTAGAAAGCAATTGGGAGCAATCTTTCAGTTAAATTCTTGCGGGCTGGGGCACAGCAAGTAGTCGGACAAGAAAAAGTGATTCATGCTGATTGAATACTAGATCTAAAAGATGCCCAGTTCGCTTGTAACGCAGTCTCAAAAACAACCTTTCGTCTACGCCTGGTTTATCAGTTAACACTTGCGAATCGCTCGGACCCAGCTTAGATTTGATATCATTCGCCGATTCACCGAAAGCAATTGAATCTGGCAATTCACCTAAGAAAACATCATAGTTGGTGGCGTATTCTGGACCATACAAAATAACCGTTGAGACGTTCCTAGAGGCACCACGCGCAATGATTTCGACACCAGTTCTTCGAAAAATGTAATAAGTCAGACCTTCGGGTTTCGGAAGCTCATCATCATCATCAGATTGTTCACCAATCAAATGTAGCAAATTAGTGTCAGCAATAGGAATTCCCATTGCAACAGTAAAATCAGTATATTTCATTATTAATGAGTCCTTTATGGAAGCGAGAGGTTTCCCTCTCGCTTAAGGTAAACACATTGTCGTTGGTTATAGGTTAATTGTAGTTGATACGGTTGGGCATGGGATTCAGGTATTTACCATTCATCCATTTTTGAAACTCGCTGGGTGATTTCTCATTAATTGCACGGCGTATTTCGCTTCGGTCATTTTCGGTCAAATCACCCTCCCACTGGTCCATCGAGTCTTGTGCACCGTCTCGAATATCTCTAGCTCTTTGCGCGTCTTCAATTGCTTTTGCCAATCTCCCTTCTGTTTTTGGATCCGGTCTATTATCAGGATTGCCTTTATTTTTCTTTTCATTCTCTTTCTCAGTTCCATTCTTGTCATCCGGTGGGTTAGGACTGGGTGAAGGATTCTGCTTGTGAATTTTTGGACCGGATGATCCTTCATCTGTAGTACGCACCCTTTTACCTTCACCGTCAGGTTTCGGAGTGTAATACCAAGGAATAAAGTATGGAGGAACCGACACGCCCGGCTCGGGCTCGAGCGGTGTACCTTCCGGCATTCCTGTCGGCGGGTGAACCAAAGGTCCTGGTTTTCCTGGCACAAGCATCGTGCTCTGTACAGCTCCGAATATCGTGCCTGGAGCAGTTCCTGTTAGTCCATAAGGATCGTTTAGCCGCATGGGATCGTTCGAAACGAAAGAATAGAGGTTATCCCCCCCGTCGTACCCAATAACGTCCGGTTGTAAGAATCTTCCAGTGACCGGCGAGTAATAGCGAGACTTGAAGTAATACAACCCAGTCTCCGCATCATATCGCTGTCCCTGGAACCCGATAGTTGTCCCTGCCATGTTGGCGCTTTCACCAAATGGCGAGTATGCATAGCGATTAGAAACAACGCCTGAGCTGTTCGTGATTGCCACTACAGACCCCTGGCGTCCCTGATGGAAGAAAGTGACAACGCCCGCGCTCGACACCTGGACCATCGGGTCATCCAAACCAGGACCGTACACATATCGGTTTTGCAGAGTGCCTGCAACCCCGTCATAATCAGCGATGCGCTGCCAACCAGAATAGATGAAGCGCGTTTTTGCCGAACCGACCACTTTCTGAGCCTGTCGATGCAGCGGATCGTACACGTATGATGCACTGACACCGGTTTTGGTGGCAGAGATCAAGTGATTCTCTGTGTCGTATCCAAAGGTCCAGGTTCCATCACCAGTCAAACAGCCATTGGTATTGTAGCTCTGTGCCACGCCCGCAATGTTCGGATACTGGTTGACCCCATTTGCAGGACCATAGCTCGAGCTACCTACAGCAGCCGGATGCCACACGAACAAACTATCGCTAACGCTCTGACTGGTCAGCTGATGAACTTTATTCGAACCATAAGTGAAGCTGACATTGGACCCGTTAAACGCATGTGTCAGAGTGGCTGCGTCGTCATCAATCTCGTAGCCGAGATTTGTGACAACGCCATTGCTGAACGTCATCGTTTTACGTCGGCTCAAGGAGTCATACTGGAAAACTACCGCGCTTGCACCAACCGCGCCATTCAGCTTGATATCAGTGAGTCGATCCAGTTCATCGTAGACACGATCCACAAAGTAAGCATCCGGATAGGTAGTCTTTGTGATATTGCCGTTGTTGTCCAGCACGTGAACAACAGTTTTAGAGTCTGGGTACTGCTCCT
Organism: Candidatus Melainabacteria bacterium; assembly: GCA_003963305.1. Taxonomy (NCBI): domain Bacteria; kingdom Bacillati; phylum Candidatus Melainabacteria; species Candidatus Melainabacteria bacterium. The sequence continues at coordinate 60,476 of RXJR01000009.1, forward strand.
TGAAAGCACGACCGGCTGTATCATAGAAATACTGGAAATCACCAGTAGACGGATCCCCGGCGACGACCGGTTTATTGCCCTTCGTCAGGCGCCCGGCCAGGTCGTAAGTCAGGGTCACCTGAGCCTGTCCCTGCGGTGTCCGAGTTGCAAGCCGGTTCAACACATCGAAGGTATTGACGATCGTATTGCCGGACCGGGTCACTACAGTGAGAATGTTACCGTTGGCGTCATACGACTGATTCTGCAAGAAGCTGTTGTCCGGGAAAGTCTCCTTATCATTGCGATCGAAGCCGTCGTAAGTGAACGTTGTTACGTTACCGCGGGCATCCGTGAGCTGGTAAAGCCGTCCGTTGACCGTGTAAGTACGAGTTTCGGACATTACGTTAGTCGGGTCGGTAATCGTGTAGACCAGGTCCCGAGCATCGTAAGCAATCGAATAGCTACGATTCTCGGCATCGGTAATCTGAGAAAGCCGGTCTGCCAGATCATAAGTTAGCGTAAAGACGTTGCCGGACGGATCGATCACAGTCTTACGCTTACCGGACAGCGAGTAGGTAATCGAAGTAGTTTGCCACGGATTGAGCACGTCATCCGTCTGTTTTTCCACCTTGATTGGTTGACTGTTGTCGTCCCATGTCCATTTAGTGACGTAGTTAAATGGCGCCGTTTCAGTCTGCTGATAGGTACGACGCAATACATCAACCAGGAAAGTGGTCGTATGTGACCGCGCATCGATGATGCTTGTGACATCACCAACACCGTTATATCCATACTGAGTCGTCAGGTTGAGATGCGGCGCAATGCCAAAGTCAACCACTTTCGAAAGAAGCTTTTCAGTGGTTGCATCATAGTTGTACTGGGTGACGATGTTTGTTTCGTCAGTCCGCGTCAGAACCTGTCCCCGACCATTGTATGTATAGGTGACAGTCGGTGTTTGTCCACCTATCACCGGTCTCTGGATTGTAAGCAAATTTCCAGTAGCAGGATCGTAATTATAAGTTGTAACGTTGCTCCGACCATCCTGCGCTGTGTGCACCTTGTTATAGGTTGCATCATAGGTAAAAGTATTGACGATGTTTGCCAACGGCGATCCGGGTTTCGGAGATGCGGTAGCCGTCAAAACATTGTTCATGTTGTCGTACGTATACGACAGGGTATTGCCCTCGGGATAGCTAATAGACGTAAGACGACGACGACCGTCGTATACTCTGGCTGTCTTATTGCCGAGCGCATCGATCGAGGCGACGATATCGCCAAACCCATTGAAATACCAAACCTTGTTATTTCCCACAGGGTCTGTCTGCTGGGTACGTGCACCCGCAAACCGGTAAACAGACAGATTACTGAGCGCATCAGACTGCGTCTGAATACGCCCGAGCGTATCGTAGACATTGGTGAAAAGCGTAGACGCAGGATTCTGCGGCGCAAACATCTGTGTCATCAGCCCAGGCTGTCCATAAGCATACGTTGTGAGCTTGCCGTTCGCGTCAGTGAATTGCGTCAGATTCTTGTTCACATCGACAGAATAACTGACACTACGGCCGGTGCCATCTGTCACCGAAGTCAACCTGCCACTGGTATAGTTGAGGGTCAGCGTGCGCCCCATTCCGTTGGTGACGCTGGTCAGTACCCCTGCGGTGTAGTTGAGAGTGACCGTGACTCCGAACGGATAGACAATAGTCGAAACGTCACCTGCACTATTGAAATTGTAGGTCACCTGATCGGGCGTCTTGTATGAATAGAGACCACCACTCAACGTCAGGGAACCCGTCAATCCAAGTGGAGAATGATAGGAACCATCTGGCAGCTTGTAGAAGATCTCTTCGGTTGTCGGCGTCTTTAAGACCACAGTATTCTGGGCCATTTGTCCAATCAGCCAGTATTCAGACAGTGCTATGGCAGCCGCTGCCACAGTTGTATATCCGCCCGAGAACGTTGCTGCAATGTCAGTGGTTGCAAGCACTGAAACAATCGCGGCTGCAGCTTCAATAGGCGAGTCATCTCCAAGCCCTTTATTTCCGTCACTGCTGACTGCAACATTCCATTTGTAATTGTGGGTCCACCCCAACCCTAGTACTCCATCGTTGAACCGGTTTGAGGAGTCATAGAGCGAATCGAAAGCTAGCGTGTATGGGAAGTCACCACTGCCCAACGAAAGGTCAGTCTTGTTCAAGCTGAACGCGCCGGAAAATACATCAATTGGATCGCCAATCTTTTCACCCTGCCCAGGCTTCGGCTTCCGCGGTCCACCAAGGATGCCATTAATGATACTGGTAATGGTATCAAGCTGGGTGTTGTAGCCACCACGCAGTCCACCTGAAATAAATCCGGCGCCGTTGCCAGGGTAAAGTTGCATCCATGCATCGCCCTGCCAGTGATCGAAAGTCAAATCACCGTGTTGTGACAGGAGCTGTTGCGGATTAAGCAATCCAACTGCATATTGGTTCCACAGAACCAATTGACTCTTAACGTTGGCAAGGTTAGCCTGAGTCGTATAGAAGATTTTGTAGCCCAACTGGCTCGCCGCAGGCACGTACGTATTAGCGGAAAGTCCCGAGTTAATGTCCTGGCGTAAAACAAGAGCTTCCAGGCTAGAGTTGTGAACACCGGCAAAACTCAGGCCTGGCTGGGCAGAAGGCAAACTGTTGTTCATCAACAGATTGCTTAAAACTAGAGATCCCAGGTCGAAGCTAAAGTCTGGATAGTTCGGATCGTAATGAATCAATCCCACAAAATTGTGGAAAATTGCAGAATAACCGCCACCAGTGTTCATCGTTGCTAGAGCAAGAAGAATACCTTTGCAACTCTGCGCATAATAATCCGCCCCCGCAACAGCTTTTGCCTCACCATAAACGGCCTCAGCGGTCAGAGGCAGTCCACTGGCAATAGCCTGTTGCATCAGGCTTCGATGATGATCTGCCATTCCACGTCCTGGTTTACCGAATCCAAGCTCGATATAACCAAAGGAACCGGCGTTGTAGAACGCGTTGTTACTGGCGCCGTTGGGATATGCGTTATGCACAATAGAAATGTTCGTCCCATTAAACTGATTTGTCGCCGTTGCAAGAATCACTCCGTCCAGAGCTAGCTGGGCAAAACCACTTGCTTCCGCATAAATGTGTAAGCGACGTCCATAAACCTGGTCCGATGTAAAAGTCAAACCAAAAACGTTGGCAAAACTCAACGTAATTGAAATCTTGTAGCTGTCCGGAATATCACCCGTCCAGATCGTCGGCACATCCCCCACGGTCTCGTAAGGTAGCGCTGTTTGGAACAGCGGAATGGTCGCCGGCACAATCTGCCTACCACCTACGACATCGTCCATGGTGGCATCAGGAATGTTGGTCTTGATGTAATTGACCAGATTGGACGCATACGTTGCGAGCTTAGTGTTCATCGCCGCGTGATTGAGGTTCTGAACGAAATCGCCATTCGGATCGATGGTCGCACCGGTCGTCATGGCGTTGATCAGGTCGGCCTGCACGTAGCCGGTAGCAGTCTGCAGGTTAATACCTGTTTTGTAGGTGTGAGCCTTAAAGGCCGGGTCATAAACATACAAGGTGCCGCCGATGTCCACCTGCACCCAGCAGTGCAAGAGCGTGATCGTGTTGAGGCTGCCATCACCATTGATATTGTAGGTGGTGGGCTGACCTCCGTTCCAGAAGATATCGTTAGCACGATTCGCATTCGCTGCATCAGTGGCGCAGCCGAGCCAGGAAGCCACCTGCGCTGCACTTAATGTGATCTGTCCAAGCACGTAGTTTGCCGTATAGCCAGCCTGCCGCAACAAAGCGACCATGAGCATTGCCTGGTCGAATGCAGAGCCCGCACCGTCAAGCAGGGCGCCAAATGGACCTTTCGACACGCCAAAGGCCGGATAGTAGCTGATGTTGTCGTGAACGAACTGGTAAATCAGGTTCGGATCATTGTTGAGAGCCCGAGCAAGTTCGGCAATTGAATCAGGTCCTTGCACCACTCCTGAATCAAGGAAAGCAGGAGCAATAGCGCTGCGACCGTTCAGTTGTTCTGTGGTGAAAGTCGTACGCGGCACAGGACGAGTGCTGAGGATACGCTTCGCCTCCTCGGGAGTCCAACCCGGCATGGACACTTCACGGACCTGGCTGAAGGGCGCAGAAGCCCCCCCTGAAACCACCGCGGTTTGATCTCCAGCAGCTTCTACTTGATCTGGCATTGCGGTATCCTCAGTGGTTTGATGAATGTCAGACAAGAGCGGCACGTTCGTACCTGCCTCAATCTCTTTGCTCTCCGGGTTTTCATTGTTATCCGGTATCATTTTTAGTCCTTTCATGTTCAGTTGATGTGTGTAGCTAGGGCGAGGCTCGTATCCTGTACTTAAGGAACTAGCCTCACTTAACTGCTGTCTGAATTGGCTTCTACAGCCCGCCCAGACCTTGCGTTGTCACCACGGACTTCCTGTTGCCCGCCGCATCGTATACGGTGGCAACATTCGTGCCGCTTGGCACGAAGGAAGTCTGAGTCAGACGACCAAGCTTGTCGTAGCTGTACTGCACCGAAGCAGGAGGCTCGTTCTTGGTCAGGAACGGTGCGCCCTGATAATTGAAGGCCAGGACTGTCGTGTCCTGCACCGAGCCCCAGATAAATGGCGCGCCCTGGTAGGCCTGCCACAAGTCGAATGTTGCTGTAGTCATTGTTTTCTTCCTTTCTATGCCAGGGGTTTACTGAGTGATCGTCACCGGACCACTGACACTCGCCGTCAGGCTCGAGCTGCCCCAGGCCTCGAAGAAAACGTCGACCACACAGTTTTCAGTCGGCGTAAAGGTGAGCGAATACTGCGTCCACGCCGTACCGGCAACTGCAGCCACAATATCCGTACCGGGCGAACCGACACCCGGATAGCGGCCGCCTGCGATCTTCAGCTGCGCACTGATACCAGACGCCGCACTGAGCTGCGCATAGTATTTGATCGTCGTCGGCACACCGGCAGCACAGGGCACCTTGCCCACATTCAGCCGCAAAGGCGAACTGGCAAAAGCATTCGCGTTCGGCGAGAGCTTCCAGCCACTGCCACCACTCTGACCGGTGACGCCAGTCGTCGTGATCGTGCCGTAGTCGCTGTAGATGCTGTTGTTCGCCACGAGCCCGCCTTCACGATGAGCGATGACCACATTGCCCGAAGTCTCCCCGGTCGCAGGATCACCAAGAGCCACCTTCGGCGCCGTGCCATTCTGCGTCCAGCTGTAGATGATCGCTTCACCTTCGCTGCCGCTCGTGAACTTCACCTGAGTGCCCAGGTTGAAGTTGGTATCGAGCGTGAAGATCTCCACGTAAGCATTGTTCAACTGCACCTGCGCGCCCGAGTTGTTCCGAGCCTGCAGGTTATAGCCCACGAAACCATTCATGTTCTGGAAAAGGAAGCCGACCGCAGCACTGCCCGAAGCGTTATCATTGGCAGTGTTGTTATAGAAGATGCAGGGGCTGGAGATGTTGAAGCCATTGGTGTTGCCTGTGGTCGAGCCGATCACCGAGCAATCGTGGATGCTGATTGCAGGCGATCCCACGTTGGCAGGGACAACGATACCGTCACCGCTAGTATTGCCGATCATCTTCACGAAAGCCAGGCTGTAAGCCACGGCATCAGTGTTGTAGTTGGTGGTCTGAGGAATGCTCAGACTGCCCGGCGAGTTGAGCACATTCACCGCATTGAACGTGACTGCATGCGCAGGCATTGTGAAAAGACCGCCACAATCCGAAATAGTAAAGTTGGAAAGGGTGTAACCCTTCTTCGTCGAACCGTTCAAATTGATAGGCGTGGTAAACCTGGTGAAACCAATACGATCGAGCGTGACATAGTCACACCCAACCACCAGACCAGCCGTTGCCCCGGCAGCCACACCGTCGAACACAGACAGACCGTTCTGGGTGGTCATGCCGGTCGTATCCCAGCCGCCCGAAATAATGATCGGGCTGCCGGCCGTGCCGCTCGTTGCACTGTTGAAAGTGTCGGTGATGGCAAGACCACCAACGCCTGCCGCGCTCCTGCTCAGAGGCTGCAGAATCGAGAGTGCCACCGAACCGGTCGTGCCCGACCAGATACCCTTGGCAGTCACCGCCGACCCCGCACCACCCGTATCGAGTACGACAGCAGTGCCGTTGATCGACTTGATACCATACCAGGTGGCATTGTCAGACGAGATCAGGCTGTTCAGGGTGAGACAGTTCACCGCCGAAGACGCCTTACAGGCGACGATGTCATCAAGGGTGAGAGTCACCGCGCCCGGATCGCTGATGGCGAAGAGCCGGATGCTCTGGATGCTGGCGCCGAAGTTGGCACCGCTGTCGATAGTGACCAGGTTCCACTGCCCGGCAGCAAGCGCAGGCAGAGTCAGCTGGTTGACAGGCGTCGCACCGGCCGTGTCACTGCACAGGTCGAGCCGAAGCACCCCGGTCGCCACTGCCACACTCGGCTTCACCCAGAAGGACAGCTGCTGGTAGGTGCTCAGGTTGAGCGCACCGGTGGCGAAGAAAGCCGCCACACCGGTCGTGAAAGCAGCCGCTATGACCACGTTGACCGCACTGGTGGCGCTCAACTTGCCTGACTGGCTGCCCGTACTGGTGACATTGGTCTTGGGCGACCAGGCTGCACCACTGGTGTAGACACTCTGCGTCAGAGCACTGGCCAGCGTCACCGCACTGGACAGATTGGTGAACGTGGCATTGATGCCCGAAGCGGTAGGCGCCCGGCCCATCACTCGGATCGTGTCGCCAGCGGCCACACCGGCACTGGCAATACCAGCCAGGGTTTTCTTCCGCAGCGCGAAAGTCAAACCGGAGTTGGCATCGTTTCCGCCGACCTCGTCGACGTATCTTGTAGTTGGCATGTTCTGATTTCCTTTTGCATTCGGGAACATCGCCCGAAGGTTTTCGATGGAAAGGAATTCCTGACACACGAACAGTTAGCTGCCTGTCATATAAATGCGACAGCTCTCTCTGAGAACTGCCTCACTTACGCAATCAGCTTTTCTTGCCATATAAATGCGACAGCCCTCTCTGAGAACTGCCTCACTTACGCAATCAGCTCTTCTTGCCATAAATGCAACAGCCCCCTCTGAGAACTGCATCATCTATGCAATCAGCTTGTTCTTGTGTCGGGCACATTCCTTAAAAGTGAGACTGAAAATTTGTCTTCTAGCCGCAGTCTACTAAGACCGTCCTATGGGCATACGCACTCACTATCCCGTCTGCGTACTTACTATGCCCATATGCGTTCTCACTGTCCGTCTGCATAATTACAATCCTGCCTATCAACTATCTTCTGGTCCAGAAAGCAGCAACTAAGCCGCAACCGAGGAACAATAGATCGAACCAACCTCCCGAAAGAGATTGGTTTGCAATGAAAGAGTTCGCACAGGACTTGGTAAGAAGGAACAGACTCGGTGAAACGTACGGACATAAAAGACCCTGTAAGTATCAACATCTAGCCGAAGTTACGCAAGGTTGACGCAAGCTGCGCGATACCGTATACAATACCAGACAATTTCTTGTTAGGCATCATATACAGTGGCATTGCAGCCTTTGTTAAGAAACACCGCTTGTCAATATTTCGCAGATGTTACACCAGTTTTGCCCTATCGCAGATATCACAGAGCGAGGGAGCGCAATCTACCGCGCTCCCTCTACTTAGTGATTGACTGCTCTTCGCTACCTGGCACTAACGAAGCAAACTCAGGCGCGCACCGAAGGCGCCAGGTCGATACGAAGACCGCCCTTGTCGTCGACCAGAGCACCCAACACATCAACCTCAATCTCTGCTCCGGGAACGAATGAGGTGAACGCGCCCAGAGAAGGCGACCCACCCCGGCACAGATTCCGGGAGTGGATCAAACCACGCCGTCCCGCCGCCATGCCACACTGCAACTCCACGAAGACACCATAGTCCGTGGCATTGACCACCTTCCCGAAGAGCCCCTTCGGCTTGTCCGCGCTCAGACGCTCCACGATAACCGTGTCGTCGATACCGACTTCACTGGCCCAGGTGCGACGGTTCGGACGCTCGCCACTTACCAGCAACTTGACCGTCAGCACATCCCCCAGCTTGAAGTTGGCCAGCCGATCGTTCTTGTTGCCGCCCAACATCTGCTTCCGATGCAAGAGCGCAGTCTCGCCGCGCCCCTCAAAAGAAAGGATCGCACCCATCAGCTTTCCATCCTGAATGAACGGCTTTTTCACCGTCCCGGACAGGATCTCTCCATCAACCAGAAGTCCATCAACCAGAAGTCCATTGACGTCGGCAGTGCTGATCACGTTTTCCATATTCGTTCTCCATCTTTCAATCTTTGGCATTTAAGCCAGTTTCATCTAAGGCACGCAGGACTGCGCACCCACTTTGATCTTTGATCTCACATCAAGACATCAAGCGCAGGCAGGAAACACAGAGTCGAGTTCCAGAACAAGCACCCCGAACTCCACTTCCAGCCCCTGCTCTTCCAGCTCGACTAACAAATCATTAGCCACAGAAAATGCATCGAAGTCCTCCTTGAGGATCTCGCTTGCACCGAACAGCGAGCACAGTTCTTTTTCACGGGGAAGGTTGCCGTTGTTGCCATCAAACAGGTTCTCGATGGCATGCACTTCCCGCACACGATACTCGAAAGCACCGTTAGTAGCCTTGGTCTTGAGAATGTAGATTCCATTGTTGGCAGACATCTTCTCGTCCTCTTTTGTACCGTTCGGCGAAGCACCAGAAACAGTGCTAGCCCTTAGTGTCCTCTTTAACAGGAAGGTCCACATTGAACATTGGACATTTCTATCCAACCAGGGTGGTCATCTCCACCCGTAATACTAAGGTCGCCTGCTACCTGGATCCGGCAGTCATCTCACTCCACATCTTGCGCACGGCCGGATCTGCCAGCAAGCGTGACAGGTCCGCCTGCTGTTTGACCAACTGCCCCTGCTGTTTTGCCAGCTCGCTCTGCGCCATCACGAGCGCCGTCTTAACAGCCAACTCATAAAGCTGCATCACCTGGTCAGACGAAAGATTGTTATTGAGAGACTGCTCACAAAGACGGAACAGAGTCTCCCTCAAGAACTGCAGCGTCTGCGAACGCTTGCTCAAATCGATAACTGCAGTGGAAAACTCGAGCTGCGTCTTAGCATCCACCTGCGGATTGCTTAGAGAAACCTGCGCCATGAGCTGCGTCACAGTCTGGAGCGCAACATCGGGCGACGGCTCCGAACAAACCTGCATACCTTTGCCATCGGCGCGCGGCAAAACAACGATGCCACGCCTGGTCGCATCAGTGTCGATCCAGTAAGCCTTGCCGACCGTCAGCTCGTGGGTATTGGCCGGCGGGTTGAAGCTGGCACATCCAGACAACAGCGTCGAAGCCACCAGCGCGACTACTAGTAGACGTTTCATTTTTCCGTTCCTTTCTATTGGACGAATGCGAACTATTCTATTCGCTGCCCCCCGCTCGCTTAGCAGGGGAATTCTTGTAACACGAACCTTCGATAACAGGAATTATCAAAGTTACGAGGATCAGACAGACTGATCCAAGGTACGGCTGGTACCAGGTGAAGGTGGCGGCGAACGGACCCCCGAGCGCAAACACCCATGCCGTGAAGGCCAGACACGCAGTCAGCCAGTGGAACATTTTGCTCGGCGCAAAACCCGGCGGGTCAGTCTTTATGAAACACACATAAAGAGGTGTCATGGCCAGAAGCGCACCAAAAACGCCCCAGGTCAGCCAGAGAGGTTGATTGTTGTGCTCACTGAGCAAGCCGGCGATCGTCACATACGCTGCCACGATATCAGCAGGAATATACTTCACCAGCTTCTCAAAATACGAATCAGTCGTCTTACTATCAGGCGATGGATCCTGAGGAGCCAGCCGCCACCTGAATGGATTGATCATGTGTAGATCCTTTCTTCATTTCATTGATTTGGTTGACGTACTTCTCTCCGTACTTCGCCCCGCACATCGCTTCCCGGATCCTCCGCGCACACCTGCAAGAGTCCAGCGCAAGAATTCCGAGTAGTCCAGTGTAAGAACTCTAAGGAGTCCACCGCAAGCAGTGCGAAGTTAGTGCGAGAAGACACGAAGACACGAAGATACGACGAACATACTTCTACTTTCTACTTTCTACTTTCGGGTCCTTCAATTTTTGAGCCGTTCAATTCGAGTAACAGCTGCGACGCACAACCTCGTAGCCATCCTGATCAACCAGGTTGACTGAATGTATTCATGTTGTTGATTTCGAAAGGTCGCTGTGCGCCGAAGTCCAAGAAATGTTCGTGTTACTGAATTGAGACTCAAAGATACTGCAATAGACGCCTCCATTGATAGAGACCAAAAGGCTCCTGTGCCTGCTAAGCCAACTCCGCTAACATACCTCAAAACTAAAACCGGGCACGAACTCATAAAAACCATCAGCGGTGCCGCAACAAAACAACAAGGTGTTACGAAAATACGTTACAAGACTGGAAGCGCAGAGTCCGCACTAGCATTTAAGAATGCACAAATATTTGCTCATGACATTCAGATTCTACAAATCCTAATTCTCGAATGATGCCTGCAATAGAACCAGGAACCGCAAACCCTGCCTGATACCAGAGAAACAAGTTGCCGGAAAAAAGTCACACCTTGCATTTAAGTGTCGTGAAGCACATTCAGCTAGCCAGGCATATCTCACGTGAACCCAATATGCTCAAACAATCAAAACTCACGCGTCGGATATAATCTACAAGCCCAAACCGCACGTCAATGAAGAGTTTACGCAAAATGTGTTGAAAGTTGAATGTCCACGAAATACAAAACCCGCACGATATCGCAGTTGTCTCATACAAAAGTCTGAAGAATTGCCTTAGTCCCATCCCTAGCGCTAACAAGAAGAAGAACAACAACAACAACAACAACAACAACTGCTGAAAGCGGATTTGTGCAATTCACTTAGACCACCTGAAGTTGATTTGCTTGATTCACCAACCACGTCGACTTTATCCAACATCGAATTCTCCATGTAGAATGACATGATTCACCAATGAAATATGAAATACCGTAAAACATTGATCACGGCACGAGTCAAACCAAAGCTTCTTCTCTCCAGCCTGCCGCTCTGGTTGCCGCCTCTGGTAGCTGCCACATTTTTAATGTGGTCTCCTCAGATATCGAGCAGCCAGCAATCAACCTCGAACAATGTCTCGGTAGCCAATTTCATACGTGAATTACCACGCTCACCCGTAAGAATTCTGGCTCCCTTAAAGAGAGCGGAAACCGTAACTCTCGCATCGCCAATCTGCAGAAAGTTAACCATGACACTAGAGTTTCATTGAGGTTTGAGATGACTTCTAAGCAAAGATTCTTGATAGACATGCGATTTTATGGTGATGAGACTATATTTGAACCGTCAAGTTCAATGTACATCAAGATAATTCAATATTTCGAGATGTGGACCCTGAAACTTCGAGAGCTTGGACTCCACTTAACCAACTTTAGTCACATTTATATTGACTGCCGGAAGCGCAATTCTAAGAGTGATTCGAGAGACAATTTGATAGTTGAGCAAATACGACCCATAACGGACTTTTACCGGTACGTTGACGTGACGTTTGGAGAATTGCCACAAAACATTAACGAGCTCTTGAAGGCATTTAATAGAATAATCTACGATAGCGTCTGGTCCGTCAGTGATCAGTCATCAGCGACTAAAACTATTTTGGATGAGGCTAACAAGTACATTCGAGATAATTATGATTCTTACTTTGCTGTTTACCGAAAAATTTCTAGCATTCAGACGACCGCAGAATTTCTAGCTCAACCGGGTGGCATTTATCCTGGCGGCGGAAAAATATTCCTGAAAGTTACTACTTCAGGCAAAACGACTTGCAAATTCTTTTTCGATTACACAAATTTTTCAAACGTGTATCGTTTTCTGGGCAAGATTGAATTGAAAAATTCATCGCTCGTTATATCACCGCGCGCAGATTTTCTTAGACAGAATCCGCCGGTACCGAAGCGTCTATCCATCAACCTTGAACCACTTCTGATAAACAACATTATTGAAATTAACGAGACCACAATCGAATCGCTTCAATCAGCCTTTAAACGTAAATCAGAGTTGTGAACTTTCAAAGGAGAGGGAGATTTTGTGCGCCCTCACCAAATCGTAGTGACGCTATGACCTGCACCAAAAAGTTGTACCACGTCAAGCAGAAACTTCCTTCTTGTTGAGGAAACGTGCAAACTCCTTGAGTGTTAAATTACCGAGTAATTCGTGGGGTCGAAAACGATTGTAGACATCGCGCCAATCCTCAATGGTGGCACGAGCGTAATCAAGATTTAGAAGCCAATTTTCGTTGAGATTCGTTGAGACATTCGTCACGAAAACGTCCACCGAAAGACTCGCAAATTGCGTTCTCCATTGGCTTTCCAGGTGATATGAAATCGAGAAAAACATTATTTCGAGTCGACCAGGATAGCAATGCAATGTCACGTACAAATTATATCGGCTCCGCCTTACTTCGCGAAGCCAATTCGTTCTCAACTTTCCTCTTTAAACAGGTAAGCCATACAGAATTGAATACAAGAACAGAATTTCGATCATTTAGAAAGATAAGTGGAAACAATCCAGTCTGTACTTCTTCCAAAATCAGTTTGGTTTGCTCTGAATTGACGGCTTCTAAAGTCCAGTGCATATATGAAGTGCCCAAACCAAACAGAGAAGTCTTCCAAACAATACCGTTACCATCCTGAAACTCTATAACTTTAGATTTCAGTCTAAGTGACGCTCGGTACCATTTAAATGAGGCTGATTCAGAAAGGACTTCCTTTCCCCCACTTATTTGAGCGGGTGGATCGTTCATGTTTATCCATGTATGCCACTGGCTAGCTCTGATTAAGCAGTCCCAAACAATTTGAGGCTTGGCATTTACGATTATTTGGTTGGTCATTAATTTCCGAACCATGTTGCCTGTCAAATGTTGAGTGCAAATTTTAGTCATATTAAGGTCTAGCAAATATTCATTTGATTCAAAGCCTCTACTACCTTAGAGAATTCCTCAGGATATGGCGGTTCATTTGATTCACCGTAACGACGCCTTACCACACTCGGATCCGTTTGCCGTTTTACCACCTGCAGTGCCGCTTTCTTAAGTTGAGATTCAACACATCCTTCTGCCATGAATTGCGCAAACGTAACCGCAAGTAAGTAGTCGTCGTATAAATTTGAATCGTATTCAAGTTGCTCAGGAAACGGCATTGAAACTTCGTTTGAAATCTGATCAATTCGTTCCCTACTCAATCCGTAAGATTCGTGCAACTGAAGACGGACAAAATCAAGCACTGATTGATTCAAGTTATTTGGTCTCCATTCCCAAAAATCGTGCAATCCATCAAAACCCGTATCGCCGCGGGTCGGACCATTCTCAAGACCAGGTTGCCAAAATATTTTGTCGTTCAGTAGCTCTTTCGCTCTCGGATGGCTCTCAAAGTAGTAATTTTCAGCTGAAGCGTTGTCTGGAATCAATGGACCCAATGATAGTACCTCGTATGTTGAACGTCAGATTGTAGCAAAAACAAGCTCTGAAACGCTGCGCAATTCACTTAGACCACAAGAACCTGAAGCTGATTTGTTCAATTCACTTGAACCATAAAGAACCTAAAGCTGTTTTGATTGATTCACTTGAACCACACGAAACTAAAACATTCCGGTTACTCTCAAGGAACCACGTCGACTTTATCCAACATCGAATTCTCCATGTAGAATGACATGATTCACCAATGAAATATGAAATACCCTAAAACATTGATCACGGCACGAGTCAAACCAAAGCTTCTTCTCTCCAGCCTGCCGCTCTGGTTGCCGCCTCTGGTAGCTGCCACATTTTTACTGTGGTCTCCTCAGATATCGAGCAGCCAGCAATCAACCTCGAACAATGACTCGGTAACCAATTTGCAAAGTCAGATCAAGAACGAAATTTCACAGGCTAAAAATCATGGCGTCGGTACTAAGCCCTACGAAGACGCACTGGCAGCAATCGAAGCGGACCAACAAATAAGTCAGCACTCAGAAAAGATTCACCAACGCTACCAGTCTTTGTTGGACAAGTTACGGCACCAGAATCATGAAGCAACACTTCTGAAACGAGGAGTCTACAAAAGGCTTCTCAGTGCAGAGGAGCGCAATTTGGGAGAATATGCGCCATTAATGTACGCCATAAAAAACAAAGTAAAGTCCAGATGGCATGTTGTTCACAGTCACAAGTCAAACTCTGTGGAAGTCACTTTTGAACTGAAACAGAATGGTCAAATCCAAAATCTCAAGCTCACCAAAAGTTCGAGCAATCAAGAAGTGGACGATGCAGCACTAGAGGCTATCCGCAAATCCGTTCCGTTTTTGCCGATGCCAGCCAACCTCAAATTCCCAGATGGAACCATATGGATCGCATTCAGGCTCGACTACAACTCAGACAGAAGTGACAATTGACATTCAAGGATCACAGACATTCCGCGATAGCTCTCTGAATCGTCTCTCAATATAATGATGACAGTCCTCACCAAAAGGTTTTAAGCATCAGCTCCAATCGTGGTCACACTGACAATAGCGCAGGCTCATGGAAAAATTTCCTATTTAAGAAGATTCGACCAATGGAAATAAATACCAAGTTCACCTCAATAAACAATACTCTGGCGTTATTAATACCAGTCTCGAAGCCCCTCAAAACGTAACTGTTCCAGGAGTGCTCCGAACACTGCTCATAGCAAAACACTTTCATCACAAGCACAACATGCAATTTCCTGATCTTTTTTCCGGGAAAACAATAGTGTTAATGCCATGTTAAACCCGTGTACTGATGCGGTTATAAGTGTCGCGAGTAAAATCTTCTCTGGTAGAGCACGCTTCCGATTCGGCTCATGTATACAAAAGGCTACATGCTTATCCCCGTGCCCATAACGGTTTTCACTGATCCTATGACTTTCTTAGGCAAATCACCAGTCGATCCTAAACAGTAATTTCTTCAAAGCAAAGCCCCAAAAGGCAGGACGCACAAGGGATTAAGCGGCGCTAATCTGAGTGTCAAAATTCAACAAGGCACCATATACGATTCCATTTTATTACTGGAAAACCCATAAACTCATATAGCGATACACTATAATCCCCTCCCCAAGCCAGATCCTCTATTGCGCGGTTGTAACGATTCTGTTATGTTGATTTCATGCAATTAGGCTTGATTGCATTTCAACTGAAATATCGACTTGTTTCAGTTTGAAGTCTGATCCTTTCCGTATCCGTTAGTCAGGCTGGGATACAAAGGAGTGGCTATGAGACCATCTATCAATTTTTTCGTTCCATAGGCTGATTCATTAGAACAGCCACCGTCAAAATTCCATTACATCAAGCTATGAAGTGAACGCTGAATGGCTCGTGTTAATGCGCATTGATTCTCGATCTTGTCGATTGTCTGCAACATCACTGTTGCAGTACAAGCAACAGTCAATTGGTATCAACGTAGCCTTGCCGCGTCCCCACTGTAATCTTCTCATAGCTTGAACAAACCAATCCTGGAGGTTGGCAACTTGCTTAAGTGATATGTCGAAGACCTGGAGAATACTTTCCATAGACGGCGGTGGCATCCGCGGCATCATTCCAGCAGTGTTACTGGAACAGATTGAGTATGGCACCGGCAAACATATATCAGATCTTTTCGATTTCATCGCAGGCACCTCCAGCGGTGCAATCACGGCGCTGGCCCTGGGCACGCCTGAAACAACTACAGACGGCAAATCTACTCCACGTTACCGCGCCGACGACATCATCGACCTCTACTTCCATGAAGGTCCAAAGATATTTGCAAAAAGACCTTTCCAGGAGATCGAAGAATGGGCTTTCGGCGGCGCAAAGCACGATGCACAAGCTATCGAACGCAGCCTGGCCAAATACTTCGGCGTCACGAAACTCGGTCAATCCCTGACAAACGTTATGGTGCCAGCTTACTGCCTGGAGCAAAGAACAACAGTGTTCTTTAAAAGCTGGGACAAAAATAACTGCGGGCAATATCTTATGAAAGACATCGCCCGCGCCACATCTGCTGCACCAACGTATTTCATCCCTGCCAGATTAAACACCCCCGAGGGTCCGCTGGGCTTTATTGACGGCGGACTTGTCTCCAATAATCCAACTATGACTGCACTGGTTGAATGCCTTCGCTACGCTGCACCGGGTGACAAATTCTGGGTGTTGTCACTGGGGACAGGACGGTGCGAGCAACCCTACAAGTATACTAGTGCCATACACTGGCGGCCCGTAGACTGGATCAAACCGACTATCGACATTTGTATGGACGGCTCTGACGCCAAAACGGACTATGAACTGCTGCAGCTGTCGCGATCGCCCGAGCTTACATACTATCGATTTGATACCATCCTGCCATCTCAGAATGCATTACTCGATAAAGCCTCGCCCAATAACATGAAGATGTTGCGTCAACTCGGCGAGAGAATGATAAAAGTTGAAATGCCCAACAAATTCGAGCAGATGCTCTCTGATTTACTTCACACAGATGCTCATACAAAGACACTGATTGAATGGCAAGCACTGTCACCGCGCTATCAGCCATTCACAAACCTTTCAAATACTCAATCCACAAATCAAAACATTGCAGAAAGCGGTCAGAGGTAAACGCATGATTTATCCAGCAACTGCGGTGATGCACCGAACAATTTTTTCAGGAGGCGAGCAAGCTTTTTGCTCGAAAACAGAATATGCCATTTCAAGAATTCACAATACTACCAGGAAGCGTTCGCAGACTCTTCTTCGGCACCAGAATGAACGCCGTCGAAATGATACGGGACATCGAAATTACCGTACAGATCCGGCGCAAGAAAAAGCTCGACGCTCTCAGTTTGATCAAGCAAAACCAGGTTCTGCCACTTCTGGAGTTTGAAGAAGAGTATGGAGCCTCTCCAAAAGACCTGAATACAGTTCTGTCCTTTGCCGAACATTTTGGGCTCGAAGTGACAGAGATTGAATCAGGAAAACGCACAGTGGGACTGAAAGGAAGCTCCGATGCTCTCTTTAATGCCTTCAAAGTGCAGGTCTTCGAGACACAAAGACATGGAGAAGTGAGTCGTTGCAGAGTCGGTCCAATTTTTATTCCAACCGAACTGTCAGAGATTATCACAGGCGTGTTTGGACTGGACAATCGCCCCCAGGCTATCTCTCATCTGCGTTATGCAGGTATAGTCAATCCCCTGTCAAAACCTGATGCCTTTGATGGCGAACAATTGGCTGCAATCTACGACTTTCCTGTGTCGGATGGACGAGGGCAGACAATCGCTTTGATTGAACTGGGAGGCGGCTATCTAAAATCAGATATCAAAAAATTCTTCTCCTCATTGAACTTACCGGTGCCCCAGGTCTCCAGCGTCTCGGTCAATGGCGGCAAAAATCTGCCTTTCATAAATAGAGGTGCAGACACGGAAGTTGCCCTCGATATTCAAGTAGCTGGAGCAGTGGCCCCAGGCTCCAAGATCGTGGTTTACTTCGCCCCCAACGACGATCAAAGTTTTCTCAAAGCTGTGCTCGCAGCCATCCACGACGAGATCAACAAACCTTCCATCATCTCAATTAGCTGGGGAGCAGCTGAGAGACAGTGGACCGAACAGCAAATGCTTGCCATGAACGAAGCTTTCAAGTCGGCCGCGGCCATGGGCATCTCCGTTTTTTGTGCTGCCGGTGACGACGGCGCCAACGATAACGTCTATGACGGAAAAGCGCATGTGGACTTCCCTGCCTCCAGCCCATTTGCCATCGCCTGCGGTGGTACATCGCTGACTGTAACTGCCGGTGTCAGATCTGAAAAGGTCTGGAACGATGGAGATGGAAGCGCCACTGGTGGTGGCATCAGCAATTTCTTCCCGCGCCCGGACTATCAAGCGAACCTGAATCTTCCACCTGGTCCAGAACCTGGTTTCAACGGCCGAGGTCTCCCGGACGTCTCTGCTGTCGCAGATCCATACACAGGTTATGCCGTAGTCGTTCATGGTTCGTGGACTGTCGTTGGAGGTACGAGCGCAGTGTCACCACTTTATGCCGGTCTGGCAGCTAGAATAAATGCGCGATTGAACAAGTCTATTGGTTTTCTCAATGTTCCCGTTTACACAAAACCGAACAACAGGCTGTTTAACGACATCACCTCCGGCAACAACTCAGTCGATAAAGTCTCTGGCTATGAATCAACTCTCGGATGGGATGCGGTTACGGGCTGGGGAACTCCTATTGGAGTCAACATACTTGAATTCTTCTCCAGTCTGACGTGAAATAATCTAGAGCAATATCGATTCTGGTAGCAGCGAATAAATTAAGATGCCTCGTTACGCGACGAGGCATCGTTTTATTTGGATTTTTTTGAACGCACCATCTTCGGTGGCGCAACATTAATGCTGATATAAGTCTCCATATAATTTCGTATAGGTTTTTCCAATCGCAAGGTTGAAGTGTACGCACCAAAACCAGCATGGGTACACGCTCTACGGCCGTAATCAAAAGAAGCAACTTTTGACAAACGTTGCTCAACCCGCTTCTAATCAGTGTTTTCTCTTGTCAGGACTATTGCGCAAACAAACATAGTTATGCTAGGATAAAAGTGTGCAATAGAGATCAAGTTTGTTGCATACGAGCTGACCGGGCGAATGAATTTCGCTATAAGGCAGCTCAGGAATCCCAGAAAGGCTCAGTGTAAGGGAGGGCAGTCAGTGCATCCCGGCAAAATACACAACTCTCGGCCTGGCGACTCATAACCTACAAGTTTACTTGTGGGCGCACTAGCTTCATTTGCGTAGTCTTATGAATTGACGGGTAACTCAACTCCAAAGCCAATTCGCTGGCATTGGCTACGACCCTGTGCGGCCGTCAACGCCGAGAGTCCGAGCCTTCACACCAAAACAGTGGCATTCATTTTTTCCGTGTCTTTGTCGGAGTTTTGAACGTTTCCATAATATTCCAATTTTCAAGGAGAAGCGCAATGGCTTCCGACAGAGCACTGCGTATGCAGGCAATCTTTGGTCATCAATTCGAACAGCTCATTAGCAGAATCAATTTACTGATTCCTGCTGTGCTGGCGTTACTTTTAACACTGTTTGTCCAATCAAGTGCTAGTGCTCAAGCCGTTACCTGGACGAAGACCGACCTTGGCAGCACCGGAGCCACAGGCACATACAGCTTCAGCTCCGGTACATTCACCATCGCTGGTGCCGGTAATGGCATCGGCGGCACCGCCGACAATTTCACCTTTGTGAGCACCCCGACCAGCGGCAATGTTGAGCTGATTGCGAAAGTGTCATCGCAAACAAATACCAGCAATTACGCCAATGCCGGTCTGATGATCAAGGACACACTGACCTCGAATGGTGCTATGGCGATGGTCGGTGTAACACCCGGTAATGGTGTTAACTTCACATATCGCACCGCCGATGGAGCAAGCAGCACAACCACACTGGGACCG
The DNA here is from genome assembly GCA_003963305.1 of Candidatus Melainabacteria bacterium. Taxonomy (NCBI): domain Bacteria; kingdom Bacillati; phylum Candidatus Melainabacteria; species Candidatus Melainabacteria bacterium. The sequence goes on from RXJR01000009.1 coordinate 79,956, forward strand.
TCTATTGCCGCGCCTATATATCTTCGGCTGGTGAGAAGTCAAGGATCAATTGCCGGATATCAATCCAGCGATGGCATAAATTGGTCTGAGGTTGGCACTTGCCAGTTCAGCCTGCCTGGTGCCTTTTATATTGGTTTCGGCGTCACCAGTGCAGTCTCTGGCACACTTAGCACTGCCGTTTTTACTAACGAGAATTTCATGGTGAACGTGCCGCAGCGCAGCGCCAACCTAGCGGCATGGTTTAGAGCCGACAGCGGTGTCACATACAGTGGCACCAGTGTTTCGCAGATTGTCGACCAGTCAGGCAATGGCAATAATGCCTCACAGTCTACGAGTGCTAAGCAGCCTACCCTGGTCACATCTGCACTGAATGGCTTACCTGCGATTAATTTCAATGGATCATCACAGTTTCTCGCGCTTGGACCGGGCTTTGCCAATTTCAACTCAGGCGCAAGTATATTCATCGTCACCAAGCCGACCAGCGTAACAACCAACGTCCGTATCTTCGATTTTGGTAATGGTGCCACCAGCAATAATGTAGCCATATCTGAGACTGCCTCAACAACGGCAAACTTGCTTGTCTACAACGGCAGCACCTCTAGCAGCCTGCCTGCTTCCGGAGCTCTCAGTGCCGGTACATTCTCTTTGCTCGAAGCTGTGCACAGTGGTTCGGCCACAGCTACGATCTATTCAAACGGGGTGCAAAAAGCTACCGGCGCGATCAACAATATCACCAACATTAATCGCAGCGGCAATTTCATCGGCACAAACTTCGCTAACAATACTTTTTTCAACGGGCAAATCTGCGAGATGCTCGTTTATTCCGCACCTCTTACGACCACTCAACGCATTGCACTGGAAAGCTACTTCCTGAGCAAATACGGGATAGGCAGCGCACCCACACTTAGCGCACCAACCATTACCCCGGGTACAGGAGTTTACTCGACCACGACTCCCGTTACGCTCACTGCTGATCCCGGCGCTGCCATTTATTACACCACCAACGGAACCACTCCAACAACATCGTCGAATCTATACAGTGGACCATTCAACATCAGCAGCACCTCTACCGTTCAAGCAATTGCCTGGATGACACCTCAGTTTTTCACCAGCAGCAGCGTCTCTTCTGCGATTATTCAGATCGATCCGGCCTCAAGTAACGTCAAGAAAACCAACCTCCAGCTCTGGTTAAAGTCAGACCTGGCTGTATCGACCAGTGGCTCAAACGTCACGCAATGGACGGACGTCTCTGGCAATAACATGAATGCAACACAGAGCGTATCTGCAAATCGTCCTACACTTGCCGCGAGTGCAATCAACGGACTGCCTGCCATCAACTTTAGTGGTTCGTCGCAGTTTCTTAACCTGCCCTCGGGATTCTCAAATTTCTCATCTGGTGCCACAATTTTCTTAGTCACTCAACCCAATACGGTTACGGCTAGCGATGTTTTCTTCGATTTTGCTACAACAGCTTCCAGCAATAACAACATTATCGCCGCGACCGTTGCTGCCGCTGCCGGAAGCGTCTCTTACAACGCCTTCAACGGTAGCACCGGAGGCACCATCACCTCACCGACGGGAGTTTTGGTAGCCAACACTCCCTCGCTTCTGGAATTTACGCAGAACACTTCTACGACCGCAACGATATACAACAATGGCGTGCAAGTCGTCCAGGGCAGCGTACAGACCATACCTAACATCACACGCGGCTTTAACGCTATTGGTGAAAATTCTACATTCTCCACTGGTTTTCTACACGGCAAAGTTGCTGAAATCCTGGTGTACAACACTCAGCTATCAGCGTCCGATCGCGCAGATGTCGAAGGCTACCTTTTTGCCCGCTACGGTCTGAAAGTCGCAGCACCACGTTTCACTCCAGGCACAGGAGTCTACTCCTTGGGCCCGACGGTAGGAATCGTAGCAGACCCAGGCGCAAGTATCTATTACACCACAGACGGTAGCACCCCAACAACGGGCTCCACGCCATATACAGGTCCCTTCACAATATCAAGCGCCACTACTCTCAAGGCGATTGCAGTACAATCATTTGGCACAAGTGCAGTCTCCAGTATATATATCCAGGTCGACTCAAAGGCAGCTGCAGTACCACGTAGTGGTATCAACCTGTGGCTAATGGGGGACGCCGGAGTTCTGACCAGTAGTTCAAATGTGACTCAATGGTCTGACTTTTCCGCTAATGACAATCATGCCACACAGAATACCGGCGCGAACAGACCGTCGCTCGTCACGAACGCAGTCAACAGCCTGCCTGCCGTCGCTTTCAGCGGCTCGTCACAATACCTGCAGCTACCTACGGGTCTAGCCGACTTTACTGCCGGCTCAACTGCTTTTGTTGTCACCAAGCCATCCTCTATCGTTAACAACGCTCGCTTTTTCGACTTCGGCAACGGTACAGCCAGCAACAATGTTTATCTGTCAGAGTCTACTTCACCAGCATCTTCAGCAAATTTCTTTGTCTACAGCGGAGCTTCTTCAAGCTCGCTCAATTCGACCGCAAATAAGATCACGGCCGGCTCATATCAACTTCTGGAAGTAGTCTCCGGCTCCGGAAGCGCAAGCATTTTTACAAACAATGCACTTGATGCCTCAGGCACCGTATTCAATATTGCCAATACTTCACGCACAACAAATTACATTGGCATAGATGCTGCAAAGACGGCTGCGAATTCATACAACGGGCAGATGGCAGAAGTAATTTTGTACAACCGACAGCTCACTGGTTACGAACGCGCCGCCGTCGAATCCTATCTACATGCAAAATACAACGTCAACCCATCTCCGACGCTAGATGCGCCAACCTTCTCGCTTCCTGCCGGAGTCTACGGTAGCACTCAGACGATGGTGCTGAGCCAGGATCTCAACCAGCCGATATATTACACCACAGACGGAACCACTCCCACTACTTCCTCGACCCTTTACGATCCAAACTCGGGAGGATTCCCAATCTATGGCACCACAACAGTTAAAGCCATATCGGCGGGCTCAAACTACACAACAAGTACCGTATCCAGCGTCACAATCCAGATCGATACAAGTACAGCCACTGTCCCCAAATCGGGACTGATCACCTGGCTTAAGGCCGATTTTGGGGTCATAACAAGTGGTTCTAGCGTCACCAACTGGACTGATTTCTCCGGAGCTGGCAATAGCGCGAGCCAGGCTACATCTACCAAACAGCCAAGCTTCGTCACCAATGCTGTCAACGGTTTTCCCGCTATAAGCTTCGATGGCTCATCCGACTACGTACAGTTACCGTCCGGCATGGCTAACTTTACAGGCGGTGCGACCATCTACATCGTGGCAAATCCGTCGTCAATTGTTAATGCCAAGAGACTGTTAGATTTTGGCTCGGGCGTCGCAAACAATAACAACCTCACAGTCAGCGAATTTGTGAGCGGGCCCAATAAAGGCACTTCCTTTATCTCATATAACGGCAGCACTTCCAGCGGTGTATCGTCATCATCAGGGCTTACCGCAAACACCTTCCAGGTGCTTGAGTATTTGCAAAGTTCCAATGGTGGAACCCTTTTCACGAACGGTACTGTGACTGCCGCCGGAACAGTGACAAATCCAAATAACGTCACTCGTACAACAAATATTATTGGCGCCGCCTCCTCCGGTACGGACTGGTTCACAGGCAGTATCGCAGAAATTCTAGTCTACAACACTGCCCTTGATGCAAATGGTCGTGCAGCTGTTGAAACATACCTTCTGAATAAATACGGCATTAACTCTGCCCCCACCGCCCCTACAATCAGCCCGAACAACCAGGTATTTTCATCCGGTCCACAAACCGTCACGATCACAATCCCGACCGGCAGCCAGGTGTACTACACCACCAACGGTACCACACCAACAACCAGTTCGACACCGTATTATATCCCGTTCACTGTCAGCAGCTCTGCTCAGGTCCAGGCAATCGCAGCCTACGGAGCACAAAGCAGCACGGTCGCATCCTCCTTCATTCAAATTGACTCGAGCACTGCCAACGTATCTCGCACGAACATGGCTGTCTGGTTGAAATCGGACTTCGGCGTCCGCACCTCAGGCTCAAATGTCACAGACTGGACCGATATGTCCGGTAGTGGCAACACAGCCAGCCAGAGCAATAATGCTAAACGCCCCACGCTCGTCACTAACGTAGTTAACAGTCTGCCGGCCCTGGCATTCGATGGCGCCACACAGTTCTTGCAATCACCTGCGGGACTGGCTGACTTCACCGCCGGTGCAACCGCATTCATCGTCACCAAGCCCACTTCAATTGTGAACAACGCTCGCTTCTTCGACTTTGGCAACGGCTCAACCAGCAATAACCTTTATTTCTCAGAAACGACAGCAAATGGCACAAACCTGTATTCATACAACGGTTCCAGCGCGAGCCATGTCACTTCCGCGAGCGGCGTAACGGCCGGGCAATACCAGATCCTTGAGGCATTGCATGACGGCACCGGCGCAGCCTTCCTCTATACAAACGGGGTGCTTGGCGGACAGGGTCTCTTAAATAACATCACCAATATTTCCCGATCAGGCAACTTCTTCGGAACGGACTTCGCCAAGGCCCTCTTTTTTAGCGGACAGATGGCTGAAGTAATCATCTACAAATCAGCTATCACACCTGCACAAAGAGCGACAGTTGAATCGTATCTAGCCGCCAAGTATGCCATTACTTCCATGCCACCGCAGTTCAGCCCTGGTACAGGCGCTTACGCAGCCTCACAGGTTGTGACAATCACAGCCGACCCTGGTGCAACTATCTATTACACCACAGACGGTAGCACCCCAACGACCGGCTCCACTGTCTACTCAACTCCACTCACTTTGAACTCAAACACTATCTTGAAGGCTATTGCCGTACTGAGTTATTCAACCAGCCCGGTCGCAACAGCTTACTTCAACATTGATGCCAACACGAAATCTGTTCCTCAGACAGGTCTGCAACTGTGGCTGAAGAGTGACTACGGTGTGCAAACCACGGGCTCCTCGCCATTTAACTATCTCTCTCAATGGACGGACTTCTCAGGAAACAACAATCACGCTCTGCCAGGCAGCAGCGCACCATTCTTGTCAGCCAATGCCATAAATGGTTTACCTGCAATATTCAATCACGACCTTGTCTCACCACCACCTGCTACAGGCACACTCACTCTGCCCTTTGGATTCAGGAACTTTTCGACCGGCGCAAACATTTTCCTTGTCACGAAGTCCCTGAATAGCTCGGTTCCTGCATACATTTTAGACCTGGGCAACGGTGCCACCAGTGACAATATCAGCGTTCTCTCCACCACCGCTGCCACAACCGCTACGTTCAACTTGTACACAGGCAGCACAAATCACACACTCAGTGCGACAAACGCACTCCCTGCCAGCGTATTTGAAATCCTCGAAGCGCAGCAGGGAGGAACGACCGGATACATTCAGGGCAATGGTGTCACTGCCTCAGGCGCACTGCCGAATGCCAACAACCTAACTCGCTCGATAAACAGCATATTTACGAACTACAACGCCAGCTCAAGCTTCAAAGGCGGTCTTGCGGAGGTCCTCGTTTACGACCATGCCCTGTCGAGCGCGGACCGGGCCGCTTTGCTCGCCTACTTGAACACCAAGTATCAGTCCTCAACTCTGACCAGCGCACTTGCACCAACAATCGTTCCGGCGACGGGATCTTTCCCGGCCCCCCTGCAAGTGGCAATAAGCGCTCAAGACGATACGAAAATCTATTACACCACAGACGGTACTACACCAACCACCGCCTCCACGCTCTACACAGGACCAGTTAGCGTCTACTTCACACAAACTGTCAAGGCCCTGGCTGTCCAGAACAGCACTGGTGCTCAAAGCAGCGTCACGTCAAATACCTACACTCTCGATGCCAACCAGTGGCCCGCGCCTTCCGCTGGCGGACCACCACTGCAGCTGAATCTGCAACTGCCTACGACTACTCAATAACCAGAGACTCACATCATGCAAGCTCGATACTCTTTATTCACACAACAAATCCGCCGCGCCACAAGCTGGCTAATGCTGACTTTGCTGACTTTCACAAGTCCCTTGCAGACGGCGGTTGCAGGCACGCTCGTCCACCACGACTTGCCAATACCGCCAGCGGTGCAGGCAATTCTCGATCAACAAGCAAAGGAGAACAAGCCGAGCCGTTCGGTATCAGTGCATAAAGGTAGTCGCAAGATCACTATAGTAAAACCAACACTGGGGTTTTCCAGTGCACCGTCTGACCTCGAACTTTCGACGGCGCGAATCTTTGCAGAACCACTGATACCACTCGAGATTCAACCTGTGGAAGGTGAAAATACTGCACTGGCAAAGGCGCTGACTGATTTTTTGCATAAGGAAAGCAGAGAAGACATCTCTGACCTGACCAGCTTCATCTCGAAGTTCCCTGAATCGCGCTGGCTCGCTGCGCTCGAATTAAACATGGGATTGAACCGTTTTGAGACCGGTTATTTGAAAGATGCGCTCAGGTTTTTCAACTCGGCCTGGGAATTATCCAAAACACAAAAACGTCAGCAGCAAAAACTCATGGCTGATCGCGCGGTTGCCGAGCTGCTTCAGCTTGACGCGCGTCTGGGTCGTATGGACGAACTGAAGGAACTGTTTGCTGCGATCAAGGGACGCGGTATGCAGGGCTCAAACGAGCAGAAAGTAACCGCTGCGCGCGAGGGTCTCATGAAAATGACCTACGACCCAGGCAACGCATTTTTGTGCGGACCTTCTGCCGTGAACGCACTCCTGTACAGGGGAAAACAGCTCGGCCAGAGCCCTATTGTTAAGGCAACAAAATCTACCATTCGCGGAACGAACCTTCAGCAGTGCAAAGAGCTTGCTGACAAAGTCGGTCTGCACCTGCAAGCAGCAAAGAGAACTGCAGGAGCTGAATTTATTGTCCCGGCTGTTATGCACTGGAACACAGACCATTTTTGCGCAATCACATCCTTGAATAGACGGCGATATCAACTACAAGATTCAACGTTCGATATCAACTCAAATGCCTGGGTGTCGGCCCAGGCTCTGGAAGCGGGCTCAGATGGCTACTTCCTCGTACCGGCAGGCCAGCTTCCGAAAGGATGGCAGCCAGTTTCCGAAGACGAGGCAAAGAATGTCTGGGGCAAAGGAAATTCGGGAGGACGCAATCCTGAGCAAGGCCCTTGCTGCCCTGCCACTACCCCTGGAGCAGTTTGCCCCAAACTGCCACCATGCAAAGGCATGCCTCAACCATATGCTCAAACGCTCAACGCCACGCTGAACATGGTTGATACTCCCATGAGCTACAATCCGCCCGTCGGACCGGTCATGGATACAACATTAGTCTACAAATACCTGGAGATAAACCAGCCCGCTAATTTTACTTTTGCCAATTTCGGTCCGGACTGGGCATACAACTGGATTTCTTATCTAACTGTAGATGCCTCTCAAAATGCCACAGTAATGGTGCGCGGCGGTGGCGCCGAACGTTTCCCTTACACTTTACCTGACAACGTTAGCAACCCATACCCACCTAACGTCAGCTCCCAGGCGATTTTGACGATCGCTGATGACGGCGTATACAGGCGCCTTCTTCCAAGCGGCGAAGTTGAAGTCTTCAACCAACCAGATGGCACCGGGCGAATCTTCATGACTCAGGTCATTGACCGGCATGGAAATTCGACTGTCATCCAATATGATGCGAATTTCCGCCTCACCTCTGTCACGGACGCCCTCAGTCAAGTCACATCATTCACGTACGTATCAAATACGATCGGCAATGTCGGCTATTACAAAATTTCTCGCATAACAGATCCGTTCAGTCGCTTCGTTTCATTTGCCTATGACTCAACCGCCTCCGTGATGACTTCGATCACCGATGTCGTCTCAAACCTTTCCACGTTCACAACCGACAGCGGAACGTCGTTTATAAGCGCGCTCACAACTCCTTATGGCACAACTTCCTTCTATCAGTACGTGCCACCACAAGATATTTTGCAACCACCTGCTGTCGGACTGCGATTCACATTCCCAGACGGCAGCAGCGCTGTTTTAGAAAATTGGGCATCCGAGACCAAGTCTAGTTATTACTGGGATCGTGAGGCGACTGCATTGTATCCAAATGACCCCGACAATAAAGTCTACAGTCACTGCACTACTACCAAGTTTCTATTGGACCCGGCAACCGGTCTGACCAGCCCGGTCATAAGTTTCATCAAGCCTCCGCTTGAAAGCGGGATCGACTATTTAACCGAGGGACAGAGCGGCAACTTTGTCGGCACAAGCAATAACCCTATTCAAATCTCTCGTCAAATGGACGACGGCAACACGCAGAATTATTTCTATACATATAACAAATTCGGCAAGGTGACTAAGTCAACAGACCCTGTTGGAAGAACCTTCTCCTATCTATATGCCGCAAACAGCATTGATCTGTTGGAAATACGGCAAACACGCTCTGGTAACAACGACCTGATTGGAAAGTGGGAGTTCAACAACGACAAACATCTGCCCAATTTGTATATTGACGGCTCAGGACAGCATACTCAGTACGCATACAACAGCTTCGGCGAATTGACTCAAGTCACTGATGCAAATAGCAACGTCTGGACACGCGCTTACGATGGCAACGGTTATTTAACACAAACTGACGGTCCATTATCTGGAAACAAGGACGTAAGCAGCTTTACTTACGATTCATATGGGAGATTGCTTACGAGCACGGACTCTGAAGGTTATACGCTTACCTTTAGCTACGATGCGCTCAACCGCCCCACTCTCACAGCTTATCCAGACGGCACAACTGAACAGACGGTCTGGAATAAGCTGGATGCGATTTTGAGAAAAGACCGCATCGGACGTTGGACGCAAGACTCATACAACTCTATGGGTCAAATCGCGTTTGAAATGGATGCACTCGGCCGTAAAACAAAGTATGCCTGGTGCAATTGTGGCTCGCTAGCTACACTGACCGATCCGACAGGCAACATCACCACATGGCACCACGATTTAGAGGGGCGCCAGATCGAAAAGGTGTATCAGGACAGCACCACCGTCGACTACGTCTATGAAAATAACACCAGTCGCCTCAAATCAAAGACTGATGCACTCAATCAAACAACGAATTATAGTTACAACCTGGATAATTCACTCGCGCAGAAGAGCTACACCAACGCAGTTAACCCCACATCGACAGTTAACTACACATATGACGCCAACTACAATCGTCTTTCAACAATTCAAAACGGCTGGGGAACATATAGCTACAGCTACAATGCTTATGTTACAGACCCTTACGCGGCGCCCACTACAGGTGGTGGCAGATTGTCCACGGTCACTAACAATGTCATTCCAAATTCAGCAGTTTCTTATTCATATGACGCCCTGGGAAGAACAACAAATCGCTCAATAGACGGCGCGAACAATTCAATCACTTGGTCTTATGATGCCATGAACCGTATTACATCCGAGGCAAATGCTCTCGGAACGTTCAACTACACGTATGTGGACGACCAGAGCGGTAGCTCAAAAGGCACCACAAGGCTCTCTGCAATCGCCTACCCGAATAGCCAGGTGACTAATTTTAGCTATTACGACAACCTGGGTGACCAGCGTTTGCAACAAATATGTAACTTGAAAAGCGATGGCACTGCTCTTTCTCAATTCAGCTACGGCTATGACCCGGCTGGTCAGATCACACAATGGCAACAACAACAGGCTGGAAACAATCAAAACGGACATTATGCCTATGATTTAGCCGGACAACTTATCACTGCGCAATCCGGCAATACAAACCTGCCTCCTGCATATTGCAGTCAGAATTATTATGCTTACGATAGCGCCGCAAACAGAACTGCCAGTCAGCAAAGCACTAGTAAAACCGTGCGACTCGGCGGCAGTATCACTGCCAGTGATGTCCTCACCCTGACCGTGACCGACTCAGGTCTATCCAGTCCTGAAAACGTGTCGTACACAGTCCAACCAGGGGACACACTCACATCGGCTGCTGCTCAACTGGCCGCTGCCATAACGCTGAACACAAATTTGCAGACACTTGGTGTCAATGCCACGTCAAACGGAAGCAATTTGTTCGTCAAGTCAGTCTCACCCAATATCACAACCTACTCATCGTCACTCAGTGGCGGAGCAACAGAAACCATTGCAATCGGTATCAATACAAACACGCTCGAATTAGCCTCCATCGGCGGCACTAAAACGACCGGGGACGTGTTGACGATAACAGTGCACGATCCAGCGCTCAGTGGTGGAAGCTCATCAGCATCCTATACGGTACTGGTGGGTGATAATTTGAGCACTATCGCCTCGGGTCTGGCGTCGGCAATTAACGCCAATTCAAACCTATCCACTCTTGGTATGACGGCAACTTCGTCAGGTCAAGTAATTCGTGTCGCGTCCACATCAGCGAACACAACCACATACACTCAGAGCGAAAACACTGGTGCTACAGAAACAATCGTATTTGGCATCAGCCCAAATGCCCCGGCTCATGTAATGATCGCTGGCAGTAAAACTACGGGCGATGTCCTTACTGTCACGGTCTACGACCCAGGTTTGAGCGGTGGCTCCCAGGCAGTTTCATACACAGTCTTATCAGGCGACACACTTGCATCGATGACAGCAGGACTGAGCGCGGCCATAAATGGTAATTCTAACCTCCAGACTCTGGGAGTCAGTTCAACCAGTGCGAATCAAATAATTACGATTAACTCCGTTTCTACAAAGTCGACTTCGTTTAGAGGCACAGCAAACGTTGGTGCGTCTGAAACCATAACCGTCGGCATCAATGCTAATGGTGCTCAAACAGCGGCCCTGTCCGGCGCGGTAACCGTCGGAGATACTGTCTCTGTCATCGTCAACGATGCTGCTCTGCCTGGCGGCTCTAAAACCAAAACATATACAGCTGCGTCCGGCAACACACTTTCCAGCATCAGCAGCGGTCTGGCATCAGCAATCAATGCCGACACTGATTTATCCGCTGCCGGTATTACGGCAACTGCAGTCGGCGCTGTTCTAAACATCACCTCGCAATCGGTAAACACCACTACTTATTCCACTTCAACCAGCGGTGGTGCGACTGAAACTATTTCTCTCGCCAAAAGCACTAGTGTCACTCAATTCGGCTACAACAACGTCAATGAGCTTACCTCCACATCTGGGGGCGGCGCCACGCGTTTTGAAGGCTATACGAACAAAGCAATCAAATCAGCAACTGTCAACGCCAATCCAGTTACGTTAGATTCCAGCCTGCACTTTAATGGCAATGCAACATTATCCTCCGGCAACAACACGGCAACAGTTGCAGGTACAGATGGCAACAACAACACAACTTCCAACAATTATGCCGTTTCAGTTAAGGGCGGAGCAAACTCATCGCTCACTTATGACCTGAATGGCAACCTAACCAATGATGGCACCAACACTTACTCCTGGGACGCCGAAAACAGGATGATCAAGATAACTTATCCGGGGGTGAATAATTATTCGACTTTCGGATATGACGGACTGAGCAGAAACATTTCGATTGTTGAGACTACGGCTGGGTCTGTGACTTCGACAAAACAATTCGTTCGAGCCGGTCTAAAGGCACATCGCCTTCAGCCTATGGAAGAAAGAGATGCAAGTGGCACATTGATTAAGAAATTTTTCCAGCTAGGACAAATCAACAGTGCAACCAAGTATTTCTATGCACACGACCATCACCTATCTGTTGTAGAGTTGACAGATAACAGTGGCAGTATACTCGCCGATTATGCTTTCGATCCCTTTGGTCAGTCAACGAAGACCAATGCTGCCGTGGATTCAGATTTTGGATACGCAGCCTATTATGTTCATGCCCGTAGTGGCTTAAACCTCGCTCTCTTTCGAGCATATAAAGCTGCTGTCGCCCGATGGATAAATCGAGATCCTATAATGGAAAAAGGTGGCATCAACCTTTACAGCTATGTGGGAAATATTCCTATCAAGTGGACTGATCCATTGGGATTGTTGATTTGCCATGATGACGAATGGCATGATTGTGCAAGAAGATGCAATAAGTTCGGACCGGGCACTCCAGAATATAAGCGATGTATGTTCGTATGTCTAAAACAAGGGTCCCCAGGCTGGAACGACTGTGCATTTGAGTGCGAAGGGTTAGGACGTTGGACCCCTGAGTGGATTAATTGTATGTATGAATGCCTAGGCGGAGAAGATTAGACGTATTGATTGGAAGCGTAAGGACTAACATAGAAGAGTGGCTCTGGAAGGATCAAAGTTATGTTTGAGCAATTTACCGAACCGGCAATCAACTCTATAGAATTCGCTCATGAAGAAGCGTACTTCTTAGGTCTGGATCTAATCGACACCGAACATGTGCTTTTGGGATTGGTTTCTGAAGACGAAGAACGAATAGGGCTGCTTCTAGGTGACCAGAAAATTTTGGCAGCAGCCGTTCAGGCGTTGGTGTTGGACCGAGCACAACGAAAAAGAACGCAGACCAATCAAACCAAGAGATTTGAGGAAGTAGTGTTTAACAAAGAGGTGAACGAAATCCTAAAGCTCGCAGCTAAAACAGCTGTTGGTTTGGAACACGTTGGCACTGAACATTTGCTAATAAGCCTTATAACACATGGTGAAAGCAAGCCGCTATTTAAAGAACTTGGCTTAAGCACAAACGATTTGCCTCATGAAATAGAATCTAGATTGAGTGTAATTTCGAAAGCGAATACCAAGAAATCGGCAATCGACAAAATCAATGTGATCGAGAGGCGCATCGCGACGTGGACGCGTCGGGTTGAACAGTGCCGCCAATTAGGCTTGCTCGAGCTTGAGCAAGAAACAAACAAAATCAAATCGACATGGGAATCAGAATTCTCCAAACGGAATAAGGGGTAAGGACTCAGGGCTTAGATTCTGCACCCTTGATTCAGAATCTGCAGCTCTCACAACACGCCTTTTCCAGCTATGCGTTGTCGACTCTAATTTTCGATCTGCTCCCGCGGGTGTAGAATCGTTGAAAGCCGCATAATAACTGCATTTTAGGCAGCGCGAAAACGTGACGATTTACCACAAAATTTAAAAACTGCAATCAATTAGACACCTCATTCCACCAATGCCATGATCGAATCAAGAGCGTCATGGATAGTACTGTTGATGGCATTATCCTTTCGTTCTTCAAAACGATACACACAGTCTACATTAGTGGGGTAGTTTTCTTGCCACGTCTGACAGCAAAATTCATCGACGAAAATGTGCGTCGTCCATGCCAGGGACAAAAGATAATACGAGATGACGATTTGAAGGGATTTGGATTGCGTGTGACCAAGGGGTCGATGTCCTGGATTGCCGAGGTTAGGGTTGATGGCAAGCTCAAGCGACTGACGCTGGGCAAGTACGAGCTGATGGCACCTGAACAAGCCCGAAACGATTGCAGGAAGCTCTTGCAGCGCCATGCTTTGAATGAGCAAATACAAGCCATTCCAACTCTGAGTCAGGTACAGTCAAGGTATCTGGAGGTTCGCAGTCTCAGCAAAAACACACTGAGAAACTACATCAATCTGACGAAGAGATGCCTTGGAGATTGGTATGAGCTGCCAATCACCAGCATCACGAAAGACATGGTGTTAGCTCGCCATCGAGAATTAACACGAACGACGCAGCAGAAATCATCTGGAAAAACTCAGGCTAATATGGCTATGAGTAACTTGAATAGCCTTTTCCGATTTGCGATTCACCACTACGAAAGCGAAGATGGAACACCGTTGATCGTGTCCAATCCTGTAGTGACTCTTTCGCAGAACAGAGTCTGGCATCGAACCGGCGTCAGGCGAGTTATCATCCCCGACCACAAGTTGTCTGATTGGTATCAGGCGGTTTTATCGCTGAGACAGAAAATGATTCGAGATTACCTTCTGGTCCTGATTCTGACTGGTCTGAGAAAAAATGAAGCGGCAAGTCTTAGATGGACCGATATCGACTTTGAGTGCAAGACTCTGACGATTCGTGCCGAGAACACGAAGAATCAAAACGAATACAGCTTGCCCATGAGCGAGTTTCTCGTGGCGATTATGCGTCGTCGAAAGCTCGATCCGCGCAAGTCGGATTTCGTCTTTCCTGGACGTGAGGGGCATCTCGTTGATCCCAAGCATTGCCTTGAACACGTCATTGACCGGAGTGAATGTGATTTTGTCTTGCATGACTTGAGAAGAACGTTTATAACCGCTGCTGCAAAACTGGGCATCCCTCACAATTTGATCAAGAAACTTGTAAACCATGTGTCTGTGGCAGACGTGACCGACGGCTACATCAGTCTGCAAGTTGAGCATCTGCGCGCCCCAATGGAGCAGATTACCAATCACTTCTTGAATCTATTTGGATACGACGAAAAGCAGTGGGATGAAGCTCTTCTTCGGACAGGGAAAGAAGTAATTGATTTGAATAGCCTTTTCGAGGACCTTCTCCATGCGATTAGCTTTTAGGCGCTACGACGAACTTCCAAACGACTATGCTTATCCACTCGACAAACTCGATATATCAAAATTTGCCGATTCATTCCTTCAAGAATGTGCCGCTGTTGTAGATTTCGAGTACTTTGAAAATACATCTGATGTGCTTCTCGTCAGTACTCGATGGGATTCAGCAACGAATTTATGGTCATTGAGGGTAATAGCGGCGCTCAAGGACGAAGTGGCTCAAATTCACCAAACCTTCATACAAAGCATCTTTCCTGAGCTGCAAGAATGGATGTGCGCTATCACGACTGAGCTGAATAGAAATCCAGAGCTTTGGACGAACTATGACTGCATTTATAAGTTTGAGAATTTCGAGCTCATCTCAACCAAATATAAAGCCGAGAGAAAATTCAGACGTCCACCACCTCGTAGCTCCATCGATTTTATGTTTTGACGTGTGTGCTACTTTGGACTTAGCCACAGTTACAAATTTGTCCTTTACGCTTGCCTTCCCCAAATTGAGAATTTTCGGAATACAAATAAATCGATTAATTCCGTCAACAGCAATATACCTGGCATCAGCAGTCAATGCTGACACTGACTTATCCGCTGCCGGTATTGCAGCCACTGCAGTCCGCGCTGTTCTAAACATTGGCTCTCAATCGGTAAACGCTACGACCTTTTCCACTTCAACCAGTGGCGGCGCGTCAGAAACCATTTCTCTCGCCAAAAGCACTAGCGTCACTCAATTCGGCTACAACAACGTCAACGAGCTTACCTCCACTTCCGGAGGAGGCGCCGCGCGTTTTGAAGGGCGGTTCGCACTCTCAGCAAAAACACACTGAGAACTACATCAATCTGACAAAGTGATACCTTGGAGATTGGTATGAGCTGCCGATGATCAGCATCACTAAATATTACGTAGGGCCAATTCAACGCCCCCGCTCATTCCAATCACTTCGCTCAACTTGCAAATCGTCCTCTCTCATTTGTTCAGCATCGTGATTACCCTCCAAACCGTTTGCTCGATTAATCTGATCGAAACTGATCGCATCGTCAAACAAAAGCCGGTTGATATCATGCTCAGTGGATCCAGTGCTCAAATCACCACCATGCTCTAACAATGCAATATTATGCTCCTTGAACTCAGCACCATCTATGAAGAATTCCAATTCCAACTCTTGATCAAAATCTTCAGTCCATCTATTCCAGTCATCGCTTCTTGGATAATCAACAACATAAACTTCCGTTCCAAACAGCGCTTTGCCGTGCTCTCTGTTCCACCAGTTCGCCACACGTTCCTGTATGTCAGTCAATCTCTGACTGGACTCCGCCTGGCTGCTAGTCACACCGGAGCCAGATGCCGCTTCTCTTTCTACCGTATAACTGCGGTCGCTGTGTTCTCTAACTGTCGACTCCTGAAAAGTGCGACTGTTGATTACTTGACTGTCTACGCCTTCATGCCGGTCATTTTGTACCTCTGCATGTTCACTATCGAACGGCTCCCTGGAGCCAGCATCAGCTGTCCGTGCGCCATCATCTAACTCACTCAGCGCTGCATCATCCGTTCGGTCGATATCAATCTCCTGCTCTCTCAGCTTGGACATTTCGTACTGCCACTCTTCTAATAGTTTGTCTCGATGCTCCTGTTTTATATCCGCGTACCGATAATGGTGTCCAGCAAATACTCTGTAAGCTCGCGATTCAACCCACTTGTGATACGCTTCTTGTAGGTAATCCAGGTCTGTCTCCCAGTAGTGCTTCTTCAGAACAGCAGGAAGATATGCCATGTCCTCCTCACAAACTTTCTTCACTTCAGCATCATGAAACCTCTCTTGCCGAGCTTGCGCTTCCGCAGTCAAACAATAGGTTTTATAAGTGTCAAAACTGGTTACATTCTCCCAGGCAACTTTTGCATGTTCTGCTTCTTGCAGCCGGTCTCCGGAAGTACCACCGCTTGCACTTAACTTTTCAAATTCGCCCTGCGCTTTTTGTTTATCGCTGCACATCAGCCTGATCTCTCGATCGAGCGCCTGTCTGATTGCCGCTCGACCTTCGTAAGAAACACTCTCGTAAAAATCCTTCGGTAGATCGCCTAACAACTTGCGCCAGGCGGCCGCTGCAATCTCACTCTCCGAGACACCATCGCTACCCTGCCGCCCTAAAATACTGTCTTGCAATGAATCATATTCCATATCCCTGCACCCTTACCGTTTTCAAATTTTTCATGCATCGAAATTTCTTTCGAGATTACCGTTACGCAACGCACACGCTGCAAAAGAAAACAGAGATTCCGACGCGCTCGATCTAAATTTCCTGCGCTAGGCCCTTTGTAATAGAAGCCCGCAGCTCATCAAGATCAGCCCAGCAAGTCTGCCTGATTATGGCTGGCAGTCCATATTTGATGAACTGCTCGCGCGCCCTGGCACGGCTTGCCGCATCTCCACAAAGATGCACAATTTCCGGCTTGTACCAGATGTCCGGCCTATCATCATGACTGTACTCCGTCACTTGAATCGTCAGTAAACGCTCACTCAAACTCAAACCCGCACTCAAACCCTCGCGCTCACTCGCGTCCTCGGGCTTCCCAGCGCCATCACACTCACTCGCACCCTCTGGCTTAATATCACTCAAACACCTGCGCTTACACTCACTCTCATGAGCCTCATTCATGAGAGCGCCATTCGCCAAAGACCGCTCTGACACCTGCTGCCATCCGCCATCGGTCAACTCATACTGAAAGTAATTTTTCTGCAATTCCATTCTCTTCACCTTGACTCCTCGATGTCTTCTTGATTGACCCGTTTTCTGCCAATCTCGCTCAAGCCTTTCGACTGAGATTTTTCAATAACTTTTTTGCATTCACATCTGGATGCTCCTTGTGCAGCTCATCCAGCAGGTACCAGGCATCATCCATGAGTTGACTCTTTACTTGCACAGATTCATACAACAAATACACCAACCTGCAACACGCCATCATCGCCTCGTGCAAATACCCCTGCTCGCGCATTTTTTCTACGGCGAGAAGCAAACGCTCAATATCGTCCATGTAACAGTTCATCTCCAGCACTAGATAATATGCCGGTAGAAGACGCACCACTTTGTCATATTCACCAAGGTCATGGTGCAATTCAATCAATTTCTCGTAAGGATAAATTAGCTCTGGCGCTACCCTGCCAAGCTCATTTTCAATTGCATCCAGCGCATCAGACAACACATCCAGTCTTTGATGCGCATCAGCGACGCTCTGACTTCTCTCTTGAATCCTGCGCCAGTTAGATTTCTTGCTGTTCTCTTCCATATCACTCACACCAGTCCTCTGTTTGCCTGCGCAAACCAAGCTCGCTTCTCTTCACCCTTTTCATTCTGGATAGCACAAGCATCTGCAAGCACAATTCAGCATCTGCAAGCACAATTCAGCATCTGCACGCGCATGTCCAGCTTCCGCAGAAGTATTCACGGCATTAGCCGCACAAACGTCTGCCCAAGCCACGATTTACTCGCTTGAAACAAGACCTTTTGTTCTTCTCTCTATGAACTTATCGAGATCGCTTTTCTTGTATCGAACCAGTCGCCCAATCTTTACGATCGGTAGTTCATAGCGTTGCGTGCATGTCCACACGGCCAGTGTTTGCTCTTTAATCTGCAAATATTCTGCGGCAGCTTTGCGACTGAGAAGTTCCGACTGGGGCTTTGCAAAAGGAACTACCCTGCCATCGGAACCTTTATTGCTGTCGCTTGTGTTTTTATCGTTTGTATTTTTGTTGAAACGCTGCATTTGACTTCTCCTTGCCTGTCCTTATCACTCCGGTGCCTCGCTCTGCAAGAACACATCGTTTGATAATTCGGAGAATCGCTTCTTTCAACTAAACCTACAGACGCCCCCCGACCAGGAATGTTTCCTGAAAAATTTCTCTTTGCATTTCCTGCTCAATCCATACCTTATGCCTTGCCCCCAGGCGAACTCGCCTCCGTGCCTGGAGAAGCGCGCTTCCGCCGTCAACCTGATGCCCTCCACTTAACTGCAATGACTCTGTCCCGCGCCTCTCCGTTTGGCCGGCGTAGTTCGCCAGAAGGAGGCAACATATGCAGAGTGTATGGACCAGGCAAGATACGCAATCAATGAAAAATACAGTTACAGGTATTTTGAGAAACAGATTCGGCACTCATCCAGACTTCGAAGATTATTTGCAGGAAGCGATGATGCATGTCTATGCTCAGAGAAACAAAATTCCAACCGGGTACACCCGCAATGCATACATTGGAAAAATGGTGATCCACTGTTGTTATTCTCTTTCTCGAAAGCAAGTCAAACAGACGTTAAACGCACATCAGTTAGTCGAACACGATAGCGATGAAATGCTGATGACCATTTGCGAAGAGCTCACCACGTATCAACCAGAAATGTCGGACCCAGGGACCACACGACTGCTCTGCGAAACTCTTCAAAGCCTCTCGCTCAATCACAGACAGATACTTTTATTGACAGCCGAAGGCTTCGATTACAAAAGCATAGCGGCAATTCTCAAAATTTCGATGGGCACCGTCCGCTCACGATTACATTATGCTAGAAAGATCTGCGCTAAGCGATTAGCACCACATCTAACTTAAAACAATCGGGGAAGCTGGTGATAAGCTGGCTTCCCTTTTAACTTCCACTTCAGCTGGCTTCCCTTTTACCTCCACTTCACAGTTTGGTTTTGGAGACTCCATCGGTGCGGTCTCACCGCGTAAGAAATAAGCGCCAAACGTGTGCCCTTGTTTTAAAACTACTCTCCCACCGATGCGGTCTCACCGCATAAGAAATACGAACCAAACGTGTGCCCCAGTTTTAGAACTACTCTCCCACCGATGCGGTCTCATCGCGTAAGAAATACGAACGCCGAACCACCAAATCACACCACAGCATCACCACACCTGGTACTGGTATCAGATCCCGGCAGTACGCGTGAATTCGCAGCATATCTTTGCTCGATACACCTGAAGACCTGTCCGCCCCCGAGATCTCGCCGCCCTGACGCCTTCGGCGTTTAGAACAAAGGTAGCCAGTCCGACATTAATCACAATTCATTGGTCAGATTCACTCTTCCCAGTTTGTTTGCGACATGAGGTCAACAGACCACCTAGCAAGCAAGGGAGTATCAAGCAATGACAAATGACATCAAATTCGAAAATAGCGTACACATGACTGGCTACGTCGGCAAAAATCCTGAATTCACAGTTTTCGAAAGCAAGAATAGACGCGCCAGGTTCTCTATTGCTGTCAGTCAACCGGTTGGACGCGGTCAACAGCCAAAGAAACCAATGTGGCTCGACATCGAAGCCTGGAATGAAGTTGCAGACAAAGTCCAATCGGCTACATTCGGCAAAGGATCTCTGGTCACTGTATTTGGTTCACTGGCGCCAAATTATTGGGAGCAGACGATCGGTGAAGTAACAATTGAGAGGCAAAAGGTCAAGGTTAAATTGAATCACTTAGAAATAATTGCGCCCAAGTCCTCAGCTGCCGAAACCTCACCACCGCAATCAACATCAGTGCCGGAATCGGACCCCGTGCACGAATCAGCTCCAGCGCACGAAACGGCTCCCGTGCACGAATCAGCTCCAGTGCACGAAACGGCTCCCGTGGAAGAAGCGGCTCAATTTCGAACGACACGCGCCCGCCGAACCGCGAAAACTGCATAACAGACGCTAATCGAAAAACAAGTGCGAGAGGTGGCTTAGGTCACCTTTCGTCGCTTTTTTCACCTTACAGCACTCTGACTGGCTGGCTCAAAGTGCAAATCAGATTTCGAACACGCGCCAAGCAGATCATGCGGTATCTTACCGTCGTTAAGAACCTGCCACACTACAATTTGAATGCCATGATAGCTGGTAGCAGTTGACCAGCCAACCACAATCCCGTCGATTGAATAAACCATAGGGAAATACCTGTCCTCTGGATTATAAATAACACTCAACGCTGGACGAGATGAGCATTTATCCCTTCGAATCTACTCTCATGTCCAGTTTTGGATACTGCTCAAATTTCAATTGTACGAATGCTTTTTTACTCGTAGGTAGCTGCAAGGAAGGGAGGCTAAGAAGACTCAAAGAATCCAGTTTGTTTTGGGGAGAGTCATCATAGATTCGCTCAATATCGCTCACATGACCAGATGAGTCAACCCTAAAGGTGTACATGGCGTGATCGCTAGATTTTGTTTCACAGTGCCGACGTTGCACATTGATTCTCTTCATAGACAACTTGAGCCAATGCTTCTCACGCGGAGTGATAGTCTTTAAATATTGCGCCCAGGGGTACAAACCCATGTTTCTAGACAATCCAGGACAATTTGTGACAGCGATAGCCATTCCTGGAATGAGCAAGCTCACCATGGTCATAAGAAAAGCGAACGGCAGCTTTTTCATTGAAAATTCTCCTTTATCCTAGATTCTTACAGCATATCCTGACTGAAGTAGTGAGAGCGAGCAATCGCTCTCACTACCAATCATTGAGATGAACACGAATCCGGCAACTCATAATTCTGCTGCTGCTGCTAACTGTTCAATCCAAACAGATAAAACAACGCCTGTGCTTCACTTCAAAACACTTTGTCGACTGCCTGGTTACACTTAACGCCCACACTCTCTGCCCGGCTCTACCCCTCGCCCAATCCCTTTCGGTACTCCAGGAGCACCAAATCCCGCCCTTGTCCTTCCTACTGCACCCGCACCTCTCGTCCTTTTCTTGACTTGACACCTATCCGCCTTCGACTACGCAACTCCTTCCACTCACACCCCCCTACGCCCGAATCCACTTCCCGATACTCCCCCGCACCTCCCCCTCCCGGCTAAGGTGATGCTTCCGCACCTGGTCTAGGCACCAAGATTCTATGTCATCAATTTTGATTACCTTTGCTCTCTATTGATCTGCTTGAACCTCTGCTCTTTTACATTGCCCCTGCTGCACCATATTCAGTGCCCGCTCTTTAGCCGAACGTTGCCGATACATTTCAGCAACTCTGACTTCTACTGATCCGTCGCCACATGGCTTCTCGCTAGACCGCCGCAATAGGCTGCCTGATAGCAATGAGCTGAATCGCCATCACTCGCTTAGAAAACAGATCGAATTCGGAATATCTGCCGAACGCAGCGAAGAGATCGGAACGCTATTGGAATTTGACGCCATTTGTCATTGCTTGATACTCCCTTGCTTGCTAGGTGGTCTGTTGACCTCATGTCTGCACCATACTGGTAAGACTGGATCTGATCAATGAATTCTGAGTAATGTCGGACTGGCAATTTTTTATACAAACGCCTGCGGCGTCAGGGCTTTCAAGACGGGTTTGTTGCCCCGGGGTTTATATTCATCGCTCACTGATTCTCAATATTTCTAACCATTGATTGTCTTTGCTCTTGTTCTTTTGCCGTTGATTGAATCAAGACTCATGGAACTTCTTCACTGTTTTTCTTTTCACGAAAGTGCGACTCGATTCGATCCCGAAAACTGGATAACACGAAGTGCCAGTTGTAGGGCAGGATAAAGGAAAATACGATGAGGCTCTGAAACCCGCCACCCTGCTTGTTTTTCGCTACTATCATTTTTCCACTTGGAATTTAATCACCACTATCACCGCCGGTAGTGCTATGCTGGATTAAGCTAATCGACACTATCAGGAGAACGAAAATGCCTCCAAGCAAAAAATTCCAAGCATCGTCGGTAGCGTTGGCGGAATCAGATCGAATCGCTCTTGCGAAACTAGCCAACGAACTCGGCAAATCAAAGGGTCAGGTCGCCCGGGACGCTGTTAGATGGTACGTCCAGAACCATGAACTAATTTCATCAAACGAGAAAGAAGATCAGTTAGTCAGAGTAATCTTGAAGTCGACAGACAGAATAATTGGCGTCATCAAAAATTGCACCAATCGAATCTGCAGCCTGCAAGTGCGTACCATTATTGATACCAATTTGACCATGATGCTCTTCTACCGCATGTTGCCTGCCTCTGAGGCAGACAAAGTAATGTCCCACATGTATCGCATGGCAGTCTCACGAGTTATGCGTAAGATCCCGCCGGACGAACTCAAGATCGCCAACATGATCCGGGAAGGACTGGAAGAAGAACTACTGGATGAAGAGCTTCCTCGAGCCAGTTAACTCAGGAGCCAAAAACTCAAACGCCACCCATGAACCGGTGACACAACAGAAAAATCTGAGGCATGATCCACATGCGCTCTGTAGTTAAGGGCAACTATATTAAAGGAAAGGGCGGTATCAAACATGCTATCGCCCACGTCCGCTACTTGCAATTAAGAGGCGGCGAAGACCGCGACTCTACGCTCGGCAAAAAACGACTCTTCTTCTCCGATACACACGAGAACGTCAGCGGTACCGAAGTTGTAGACCAGCTCAATAAACAAAGTGAAAACGGCGTGGTTGCATTTCGCCTGGTGTTATCACCTGGGCTGGAAGGCGTGGACATGCAGGCTTACACACGATATATGATGCGCGAGCTGCAGAGCCTTAAAGGACAGGATCTGATTTACTATGGCATTGAACACAAAAACACTGACCACACTCACAACCACGTCATTATCATGGGACGGGACCAGAATGATCGCTCCGTCCGCATTACACGGGGACACTATAAAGCATTGCGCCAGGCCGGCGACCGTTACCTGGAGCGCTATCACACTTATGAGCGCTATCTCGATAAAGAACTGCATTATCTGATGCGCTACGGCTACCAGTACGGGCGCGTCCTCGACAAAGAAATGTACACCACGATGCACGATGGTTACAAAAGGGACCAGGGTGATCAACTTTATGAATTGCTTCTGGACGATCTCAAGAATCCACTCACATCCGAGCAGTGCGACCAGCAACGAGTGGAAATGGCTGCATTAAAGAAAGAGCTCCAGATCAATGCACTTCCTGATTCAGAGCGCATCGTACGCAACAAAACAGTCTACACAAAGTACAGCTCTCTGCAAGATTTGCTCGCGCTGGATGCTGCATTGCAGTCAGGACAATGCAAAAGACTGCCGCAAGAACAGTACAAAAAAATGTGGACCTGGATCGGCAACAAAAAGCAATTCGGCAACGACTATTATGAAAGGACCGCTGAGGCAGATCGTCTACAGAAACAGTTTGACGAAGACCTGAAGCAATCTCTGATAACAGATAACAGTCCGCCTAAGAGTTTTAAGCAGCACGTTTTCGAAACTGGAGGACGACTGCTTGAGTGGCACGAAAGATACTTACTCGATACCGAACACTATCAAGTTCAAAAAACAATCACTTGTCTAGATCAAAGTGGAGAAGAGGACCCTGAACAACGCAAACGTCTGATTGACCAGCTTGAATGGCTCGACACGCTTATCCGCGAACGTTGCGAATCACAAATAAAACGCCCCGTGATTCGCCGTTTTAAGGAGCCAAAGACAATGAACACTCAAACTGAGTCCGTCCGCTCAGACGGCAATCTCGCCCTCCCCGAGCGCGAGAACAGAATCCTTGCTGTCCAGTCTCAGCTCCAGGAGCAGCTGAGACAAGCCCAGCAGGATCAAGAAAACCTCGAAAAACATCTCGAACAATATCAAGACCTTACCTCCCAAACACATGGTCTGGACCAGCAAAACCTACTGAACAGCCTGATTTACTCTCCCCAGCTAGATCCTGCTAGTTCTACTCAAACTCAGACTCCCAGTCATGATGCTTCATCTATTGCCGCTGCTGCTGCTTCTCCTATCAATGCTTCTGCTTCTCATGCTTCTGCTTCTCATTCCTCTGAAGCAGCCCCTGCTGACCATCCCGATTTCACTTCCTTTGTCACTGTCGCCTTACCGACCACATCTTCCCCTGCGGAGCTGCCACCAGATGCAGGCACCGTAATTCAAAATCACCTGGACCACGATCAACATATTCGAGAAGAACAGCACGACCGAAACTCGGAAGCAGAAAGACACCAGACCGAACGCGACCGGTCTACCGAACGAGTCAGGTTCGACGCAGAGAATACATTCAAACGCCAAAAAGAATGGCGCCGCTTGCAACTTCTGTTCGACAAAGACGACTCAAAATACCCGGAAAGCTTTACCTCTCGCTTCCAGCAATTGCTGGACAACCTCGTTCACGAATTCACTCACAAACACCGCGACCACCGCGAACCAGGCGAACACCAGGAAACCGGGGATCACCCGCTTCACCCGATACACCCGATACATCCGAAACACCCGGAACACCCGCTACACCCGCTACACCCGGAACACTTCTTGGACATTCCGTTGAACACGGACCGCGGCAATCAAACTCAGTTACCCACTACAAAGCGCGATGCCGCGCACGAACATAAAAACGCTCCCGCGCACGAACATGAAAAAACTTCCGAGCATGAGCATGAACATAGCCGCGAAGACGAACGCGAACGCTAAGTACTGACCAAAGCTTTTTAAAAGACATCACAACGAGTCTTTCGCAAACCAACAAATTTTTCAACCAATTAGGAGCTTGAAGACTATGGACTTCAAAGACCTGACATCGCACTTCGCCCGCACTGCCTGGGAACCGGATAGCGCCGATGCAGCCTGGAAACGACTCTACGGCGACAGACCGCTCGATCTCGACCACTTGCCTTTCAAGGAACGTCTGGAAACAGCCAGCGCCTGGCGCCAGGAAACTATCAAGCTCGCCAGAGAAAACACAAATGAATTTCAATCGCTTTCGAAAGGAGAGCAAGACATGCAAAACACAGTTTCAAATTTCAACCCGTCACAAACTAGCGGCTCGGCTCACTTACACAAACCCGACGAAGAACAATCAAGAGTCGACGAACAGACCAGACTAGACGAACAAACTCGCCAGGAAGACCAGGCTCGTGCAGATCAATCAAGACTCGACGCACAAACCAGAGTCAACGAACAAATTCGCCTTGAAGAACAATCTCGTGCAGAACAATCAAGACTCGAAGAGCAAACAAGACTGGATGAACAAAACCGGCTTGACGACCAGATTCGTCAAGAAGAGCAATCCAGAACGGAGCAATCTGGACTCGATGAACAAACCAGACTGGACGAACAAATTCGTCAAGAAGAGCAATCGCGAGAAGAACAATTAAGACTGGACGAAGAGGCTTATAAAGCCGCAGAGGAAAAATTCAAAGAATTAGAAGCACTGGAGCGCCAGAGACAAGACGAAGGTCGCATGGGCACTAACTCCGCGGGCAGCCTTCTTTCAAAGTTCTTCGAATTAATTGAAAGAGTGAAACAGGAACGCGAGCGGGAGCAGGAACAGGATCGCGAGCCAGAACGAGAGCAGAAATCTGAGCAAGAACAGAAACCCGAACAAGAACAGAACCACGAAACACCCGAACCTATTCTCGACTCCCCTTCAGTATCAGACTTTTACCGTCAGAATATCGACGACCTGCTCAACAGCTTTGACAAAAGCCTCGACGTAGAAAAAGACATCGATCTGAACATCCAGGGTCCTATGCTGATTGACGAACTGGATCACTATTTCGATCTGGATAAAGACGTCGATGAACACTGGAATCTTGATGTGTGGGCAGAGAAGCAGTTCTCTCTGGACGATGCACCCCAGGAACCCGGAAATAACATCAACACTCACTCATCAAGCCTGGATAACATCAACAACGTCCTCTTCGGAGCCGAAGTGCCACCACAGGGAATTAACTGGGAAAAGGATTTTGGCGACCTGAATATTGATTCGTGGGAGCGAAACGCATACGATCCAGAACTGCTTAGAGAACAAAGTGAACTCAGTGCATTCGCCGTTCGCGAAAATAACAGCCCTGAATACGACTATGACAGCAGAACTCTACAAACTGAAAACGAACGTGTCTCTCTCGATCAAATTCTTCAGCGCGAAGTGCAACAGATCATGCAAACACAGATCCAACAAACATTCACCGCCGGCGCCCAGCGTAATTTCTTTCAGCAGGAGACCTCTCGTCCAGATAAGGACCAACACCAGCAAGAACAAAACCGCGATGACGACAGCTTAAATCACAGCCGTTAGGATCTGGAAATCGAAACACATGCCTACCCACACACCGACTGTACCGTTTGCTCGAATTTGCTTATAATTGACAGCATAGAACAGTACTTGAGCGTCATTCAATCCGTTCAGAAGGTTGGTTGAATTTGCGATTCAGATGGATTGTTGCCGTTGCCTTTCTTCTCAATCTCGCCCCATTGAGGATGCACAGTGCCATCGCTCAAGATCACAAACACGGTTTGTCTACACCATCTACCGTTACCGAGGCCGAAGAGAGAGCAGAATTGCGCAGAGAAATTGAACGCTTTATTCAAGAAGACGACTGCAAAGATATGCGCAATATCAGTAAACTCGAATCCATGCAAACTCTCAGACGTCAGCGCCTGCCATTTTGGTAATGCCACTCCACATACTGTACTGCGAATTTACAACTCAAATCTCCTCACTCACTACCTTGAAGAGGCAGCCGCCAACTGATCTGCAACTTTAGACACCATTGGTTCGAAACCGATTGGCGCATCGGCGAAACGGCTCTTCTTCAGTTGATCGACGCTAGCGGTCTACCGGGGTAAAATGGATCAGAGCCTGTCTTATGAACAAAAGCGAATCAAAACTGATCAGTATATTCGTGATGTGTGGAGCATTCGCTGGACTTCTATGTTCAACTATCTTCGCCCTTAACCCGATTTTGCAGCTCGGGCTCTACAAAATTCATCACTTCGACTTGCTCGGAACCACGGCAGCATCGCAACAGCTGGCATCAGAATTGGTGGGCAAAGCACAGTTTTTGGTAGTTCTGCAAGCCGTACTCGACCATGGTCTTTTGTGCATGATGAGCGGCGGCTTTTTGTCATTGACGTTGTTCCTTGCAGTCAGATGGTTTAACAAATATTTGATTGAAGGGTCTACAGGAGCTGGTTAGTCTGGAAATATTCGCATTTATTCGAGCTAACCTCTGCCGTTAATCGTAGTAACCGTCTATCATCCATTCGTAGGGTGCGAGAGTATTCGGGCAAACTAAAGTTTCGTCAAACTGACCCTGGGTGAATGAATGTTCTTTGTATAGTGGCTGCAATCAACCTGGCTTGCGCGGTCCTCGGCTTGTTCACACCGGCTCACCCAGGTTGGAAAACGACGGACAGATCAACACAATCGTAGTATCCACAGTCATCCTGGTTATCTTGTTAGCCGTTTGGCGGATTACAAAGACTAAGAACAGCAATACTTCGGAAAAATGACTTCACCTCAACAAAATACGCCAGTGCCTGAGCTCGCTAATGTTTTTAGAGATGCATGCGCGTACCTGAACCTGACAGCAGAACTCTACAACCCGAAAACGAACGTATCTCCCTCGATCAAGTTCTTCAACGCGAAGTGCAACAGATCATGCAAACACAGATCCAACAAACATTCACCGCCGGCGCCCAGCGTAATTTCTTCCAGCAGAACACTTCTCGTCCAGACAAAGATCAACACCAACAAGAACAAAACCGGGACGACGACAGCTTAAATCACAGCCGCTAAATCGAATGCCTCCTACTCTCAAAATAGGGCGGCGCTACCCTACACAACGAATTCAATCTGTGATGTATAGTCCACCAGAGTGCATCGATCCCGTGATGGCGAATAGAGTTCACTCTTAACTTATAGCCGCCTCAGAAGCCTTGAGCATACACCTTTTACTTTTTCCATATCCAGGTCATCTCGCTCACAAATTTGACTGAGTATGTTAGTTATAGACTGTACAAAAAAATGATTCCTGTCACGCTCGGATGCAAAGACATACCACTTAGGATCTATTTCTACGGGATAGATTTCGGTATCGTCATTTATAGTTGCAGTACTAGGAGTATCGTTACTATCGACGTGAAAATGCAAAACCAAATGCCTCAGATTTTTAGTGGCAAATGTAAGCTTATCTAGCTCTCGTGTATAGAGTGCTCCGACTTCATCAGCAGTCAGAGCAAGGGACGCAAGGCAGTGTAGCTCACGTAGCGGCTTGTTAAGGGCTTGCGAGTCTCGGAAGGTTATTGTTCTTAGCTTGCAAATCTGTAACCAACCGTCTGGATTGCTTCCCGATGCAACACTTGTTTTTGGAGCGTAGTTCCAATCATCTTGATCAGTACCTTCAGCCATTGACCAAGCTTTTTCGGGCGCTTGAAGTAGTAATTCAAACCCTTTAGCTGAAGTTGGCATTT
The DNA here is from genome assembly GCA_003963305.1 of Candidatus Melainabacteria bacterium. Taxonomy (NCBI): domain Bacteria; kingdom Bacillati; phylum Candidatus Melainabacteria; species Candidatus Melainabacteria bacterium. Next base: position 108,599 of record RXJR01000009.1, read on the forward strand.
TGGATGGTGATTTTAGTACAGATGTATAGAACTTTTCTCCCATTCCTACCGCAAAGCATCTTGAGTAAAGAAAACTGTCTGGGCTCGCACCCGCGCTGTATGAAAAATGTTTGGAAGTATCCAAATCACGAAGAGCTTCGGCCAAATGATCAGCGAATGACTCTATTTCCGCTGTTGACTCAGTTGATAATCTCGCGCAAATACTTTTTAACGCTGATTCTTCATCATCGTTCAAAAGATCATTCTGATTTACAGCGGAGATAATGCTCCAAAAACGCTGCCGATCCATCCAACATCTCCTTTTCTCGTTTAATTCTATCTGATAGAATCTGTACCTTATGGAGATTTTTATGCCGCCGTTGTTACCCTCCGGTTTGCCTGAGAATAACTATTTCGCTGAGGGTCACCCAAAATCAAAACGAGTTCTGAAGGACGAACTTTTTTGGGAACCGGGTGATGATCTAAGTCCGCTAGGCGGCGGTGGTGAATCCGATACCATAACAGAATTTTGGAGTTGGCGCCGTGAGAATCCAAATGATTCAGTCTATGACTTTTTCCAAAAGTGGCTGGCGAAAACAAAGCACAATCTTAATCCAGAAGACTTTGCCTATAGTCCGAATGGCGTTGTATGTTGCTGTCATGCCAAATAAATTCTACAAGTTTATTAGTTCATTGCGGCAGTCAGCCATATTCGTTTTGTTGCTTTTAGCCTTCACTCAATTTTGTAATTTTGCCTCCGCCTCGAGTTTGAACCAGATCTATATAGTTGACTTATGGCATAAAAAGCATTCGAAAAATATTCCTGCCAGTGGTCTTCTGTCAATTGGCTTTGCGAACCAGGGTGCCATTAGCTCTACCATTAGACTGGTGGCCCCCAAACTATGGGACTATGGGTTGAAACATGTCACTAAGAATCTAAAAAACGATCCTACTCAAATCGATGCATTGATTTGCAATAATGAGGTGGCAACTGCCAAACTAAATTACCGATGGAAAGACAAAAATGGATCTACAGTAATTTCTGATTCTGCCGAATTTGACCAGCGGGAATTAGTATTGCTACCTGGGAAAAGCCTCATCGAATCAATTTCTATCAGAATTCCCGAACAGCCAGGCCTATATAATCTGGAAATTCAATTTGACAATACAAATGTCCAAGCTTTTTCCGAAACCAGCGCTCATCGAGCAAAGAACGAAGTCTTTCTAACTGCAGACACTCATAAACAAATCCTGATTCCTGACAAAGACTAACTTTGTCACTGGTTAGAATGCCCCAAAAGCTGTCCTAGCCACCAGGTGCCTTCATCCACGGAAATACCTCTCTGAACGATAACCGGGTAGACTCAGATGTCCTTGCTACAAGTTGTTGACAATGAGTTGGGTAAATGCAGCCCGGTCGTATCAATACTCATACTTTCAAGCTCTGCGATTACAACGTGGATTGGCTTGTTGTTATGCTGGAAGGCGCAATGTTTACAGGCTGCGTCAAAATTCGTTCACTAAACGATAATGCTCGCTCTGCAATAATATTAAAGAGGGGTCGAATAATCACGGCGGTGTATGAAAGTCATGTTGATTGCTCTGAGACTTCACTTGTAAGGATCTGGCAGAATTTAGAAGCACCCGGCACCGTTGTCGAAATTATCGATTTGCCAGAATTGAATACCGACGAATTGTTGGCGAAACTCTGAACCCGGTATTCTGACGACCATCCTTGCTCAAGAGCGCTGCCTCAAACTCGTACCCGGGCCCGATAGATTAAGGCAAACATACCCCAACAGGTCCTTTCCGAACTTATGATGCGTCTGTCTAATTGCACATTCCAGTTCGGCGCCATGCTGCATATAGTTATGTAGTAAACCGCAAAGAAGGTGGCTATGCAGAACATCAATCCCATCGAACGCAGCTTACTCAACGAAATAAGAGCCCTTTATAAGAGCGATTTGGAAATCGAAACACATTCCTACCCTCACACCGACTGTGCCGTTTGCTCGAAATTGCTTATAATTGACAGCATAGAACAGTACTTGAGCGTCATTCAATCCGTTCAGAAGGTTGGTTGAATTTGCGATTCAAATGGATTGGTGCCGTTGCCCTTCTTCTCATTGTCGCCCCATTGAGGATGCACAGTGCCATCGCTCAAGATCACAAACACCGTTTGTCTACACCATCTATCGTTACCGAGGCCGAAGAGAGAGCAGAATTGCGCAGAGAAATTGAACGCTTTATTCAAGAAGAATACTGCAAAGATATGCGCAATATCAGTAAACTCGAATCCATGCAAACTCTCAGACGTCAGCGCCTGCCATTTTGGTAATGCCACTCCCATACCTGAAGCTGCGGTATTGCCCATTCCCACAATCACTTCAACTTCTTTTCTGGCTTCCATCTAGTCTTGACATATTTTTGCGTCGATAACGATATCGTCCTTGAATTTGATACAGAGCCATTCTGAATCAATGCTGATAAAACTTCGTTCGGGACCCAGCCAGTAAACATAATCATAGCTAGCAAAATATCCCGTTGGGGGTGGCTTACCGAGTAATGCTTCCAAATCCGTTCGGGTCATTCCAACTAATTTGTACCGCCGCAGCAGATCGTCAACCATGTTCAAACGTACGGACTCGCCTCCATTTAGCAACCAAACAATTGATTTTTCGTTGTTAACAGCGTTCAACGACTTTTTCCATTTCTCTGAAACAAAAATAGATCCCGCCCAGTGCCAGGCAATTAGTAGCACAAGGCTAATCGATACGATCAGTTTGATTGTTTTGCTGAGTTTCATTTGCATTGACTTGCCACAGTCTCTTTGAATATTTCAACACGCTCTGTCCAGGTGGCAACTTGTACATCACTGGGGTTAGTTTCAGCAGCGAATCTAATTAGTGATACTCGGATACCAATCTCTCAACCGTTGCTCTCCGTACCACCAATGAACAGCTGTGGCTCCCGCAAAGAGTACACCTATAACCAAAATGTACAGCAGCCATGCAGGAACTTTTTTCAAATCACGAAGGCCCGTCAGTGGAGTCCATATTCAATTCGAATTGCGGTCGATTGTTCCTTCATTATAGAGCCACAGCTAAACTCAAAAATCACCTTCCAAACGGGACCAAGTTCTGGATGGTGTGGTCCAGGACATTCATGGATTCAGTGGACTCCTGACAATGGAGAGAAATCTACTACTTGTCTAATTTGGAGCAGTAAGCCTGGTGTCTCAGAGAATAGTGATTGGGGTTTTACTATGGAAGCCCTGGTGCCAACCCCTTATTTAGATGCTATTCACGGCACATTGACGACGATCAAGAAAAGCATATGAATGAAGCAATAGCAAAAGCAAGAAAGAAAAAATACGATGCCTGCAAGCACAACTGTACGCATTTTGCAGAGGAGGTATGAGCTAACTGGCCTAATCCTGGATATTTTCCAGCTCGACTCTAAATTGTGCAGGTGCTCTGTCACAGAATTGGCAAAATCCTGTCAAACAGTGAAGCTAAATTGAACACGACAAAAGCCTGCCAGAGCATGCAGCAGATAAGAAAAGTCATTAAAGTCTTCCGCCGCTTTGCGAATGACCAAAAGAAAAGTATCAACAAAGACATATTAATTGCGTAGCAGCCGGTCAGTATACAAGACTCAAATACGTTCAGTGGAGGACTCGTAAACTCCCGAACAAGTACACCGTAACGTATCCCTGCGTACACACAAAATGCCGCACAAACTAAACCAAGTTTTGACCAACTGCTGTGAGATAGCATCAATTCACATATTCACAAGATTTTCTCGAATGTTGCCTTTTCATCTCAATCAAGCGGACTCTTCTTATTAGATTCAATCAGCAAACTTTGGTTCCCTTGAATGGGCTCTTCAAGCCGCTTTGAACGGTCAGTCGACGCCAACATTTTTAAGCAGACATTGAAATTTTGAATACCATCGTCAACACTGTAACTGTGGATTACATACCACATGCTCCCATGAGGCGCCGAAAAGTCAATACCCGAAAAGCTGCAAATCCAGGTGTTTTTTTGTATAAGCAAGAACAGCAGACAGTTCCATCGGCGGCGCTAGGCGTCGCAACAGTGGTTAATTGGTACCGATAAAGACTTGCGGAGAGGTTTTCACGATAGTATAAAGGGCGCGGGTTATCTAAATGAACAACTGTGCGAACGGGCCCTCAAATATCTTGAACAAGATTGAAACTACTGATATATACGAAGATCCGATCACTGTTGCGCTGGAGCCCCTAATAGGTCTTCGACTTTCGAAGGCAAGTAGAATCGAGACTATGATAATGCTCTCTTTTGGTGACTTGATTCCAGTCGAGTGGGAGGGGGCGACCAGAATCGTTGGAGCTTACTCTTTGCATATTCAATGTCCTTGGAGGATTCGAACAACTGAGCGGATATTGGTTGCATCCGGCGATATGCTGGAGGAGTCTAGATTCAACTCAGAAAGTAACATCAGCACCTTATCAAATAACTTGTGTGACCAGCGCTTCAACGAACTGTTCAGTTCGTTTGATGTTCAAAACCTATTTGTTGACAGAATAGAAATTGATTATGCAGGAGCTTTCAAACTTCATTTTTCTGATTCACTCACATTGGAAGTGATACCAATAACTTCTTTTGACGTAGAACACTGGCGACTCTTTAAGCCCGGCTCTACGTATCACTTTGTTTATAAGGAAGTCGATTAGGCGAGGTACCGCAATTTTGTCACTCCGCAATCTTCGCCTAAAGCCGGATTACTGGCATGTGAAGGAATTTTTTTTGTATGCGGCTGTATAATCAGAACTGAAGCTGCTGTTCAATTTAGTGGAGGAAGGAACATGAAAACAGCGGTGGGGAGCGCCGATGATAGTAGTGATCAAACCCGAACACCAGTATCTGCGAACGCTAGGCTCAAAAACTCTCGCGAGCGCAGTCCCAGAGTTAAGGTATTTTGCGAATTTGAAATTGATCCTTACCATAAGCAACAACTTGAGCAAAAGTTACTAAGGAGCTGGTTTTTTCCACAGAATGCCTCCTGACTTTATTAAAGAACAATCGAAAGAACCGTTTCCGAATTAACAATTCACCTGAGTTTGGGATTGATTATGCCACCAAGCAAACTTGTCAGAGCCTTTTTTGATCATTATCAACAACAGAAATCTAGCGATGATCACTTCTGGGCATTTGAGGATGTGATGGATACGGTCGCATCCAATCCTGTTGAAGCTTGGAATCTGGTCGTAGAATTGATTAACGAAGCTCCCTCGCTATCGGCGCTTACATTCGTTGCGGCGGGACCTCTTGAATCTCTAATTGATAAGCACGGTAAGTTAGTCATTGACTCACTAGAACAATCTCTTTGCAATAATAAGAGATTGCAGTTCGCTATTGTCGGCGTTTGGTTGGACGAGGACGATGAAATGTACGCAAAACTTGAATCTTTAAAGCAGACGTACAATTTAAACGAGATCAATCCTTTAAATAATTCGCCCTGGTCTGAAACAAATCCCATGCCCGGATGAGTTTTATTCGTCTCAGAATTGAGTATGATCTGACCTGCATCATTTTGTTGTACCACGTAAGAAACACCTCTCTGAACGATATTCCGATTCGAGTTGACTCAGATGTCCTTACTAAAAATTGTTGACGATGAGTTGGCTAAATGCAGCCCGGTCCTATCAACTACTGATACATTCAAGCTCTGCGACCGCGGCGTGGATTGGCTTGTTGTTAGACTGGAGGGCGGCATGTTTACAGGCTTCGTCAAAATTCATTCATTAAGCGATAATGCTCGCTCTGCAATAATTCTCAAAAGGGGTCGAATGATAACGGCTGTGTATGATAGTCATGTTGATCACACAGTGCGACCTCATATGCAAGGATACTAAGCCCGTACCACCGTTGTAGAAATTATCGATTTGCCAGAATTTAATACCGACGAATCACCGGCTAAATTCTGAACACCGTATTCTAACGACCATCCTGACTCAAGCACGCTGCCTCACACTAATATCAATTGGACTGAGAGAAGTACGAGTTCTTTTGCACCACTCTCAGTATCACACGGCTGTTAGGACAACATTTATTTTGATATAGGGTGCGGATATTCGTATACAGCCCGAGACCAGCCAGGCAAGCGCATTTCAGGTGCTCATGCCGACCTTCAGTCAAGGACCAACTGAGACTGATATAGCAAACATTATTAAACTAAATTGCAAAAAATAACGAACTTAATTTTCAAGCAAAGCATGCTTTTGATTGAATCTAAAATACCTAGCTAAGCAAATGGTTCCTAATAAAAACATCAAAATTTCAAAGGCTGGTACCAAGTTCAGACATACATTTCGTATGTGAATCTGATGCGCAAGGAGCATTGCCACATCCTGTTCATATGAGTTTGCCGAGTGAACTACAAATCGAACTTGCGGTCTGTCTTTCAAACACACCTTGATAAAACGTCTTCCCCAAAAGTCAGCGCCATCTTTTTCAACCTCCACATAGGCGACTCGTTCATTGTGTGAGACTACAATTTGCTCAAACTCAGATTTGCTGAGCTCAACAGCCTGCAAAGTCGGATCAAAAGCACCCCTTACAATTACTGCCAAGGTCACTAGAGTCAGGCTAAATGTCTTGAAATGTAGATTGCGCATGAATGAACAGTATCCCTTTTTCCATTCTGCCAGAAATCTAGCAGTTCTACAATACGGTTATCCGCATCAACACGCTCTTTCAAGTCTTTTATCACTTCATCATAGATCTTCCCATTCCCTCTGAGCGATAAAAATTGCTCCTCTGCCCTTTTAGGCTCTGGCCGCCCACGTTGCTATTCCTCCTAAGCTTTCCAAACTGGCGGAAACTATTGAGGCTCCATAGGATCACATTCATAACCCGTTCATAGCACCACTTCGCTTTCGTGATTGCTTTTCAGAATAACAATTGAAGAAAGCTCATCGAGAAGTGGTGGTGGAAACGACGATTCCGGTAGATGTGAAGAACCCATGACTATTGACGAAATCGAGGCCATGCGCGAAAAATGTTTGGAAGATGCGGAAGAAACAGCAGAACGAATAGCTTAGGTATTAAGACGACCAGACAATCAAAAACAGAACAGAAAATCTAAAAAATGTAAGAGAATTCAGTGGCAAGATTTGAATGATTGGCTAAAAGGTCGGATCAAGGACTGCAATCGGGATTATGCTAGAAGAATGAAAAACAGGGCGCTAGATGCGGATTTTCAGGAATTCCTGCGTAAACTTTGGGAAGATATTGACAAAAAAGGCACAGAACAGAGGGGTATCCGTTATGAGCAGTGAGGCCAATGCTGATACTGTAATCGCAGAAACTAAGGTGGTATTCGTTACTGATACTGGACGTAAGTTCCCCGTCACGCTTGGTATCGGAAAACCATACTTGGCAAATCAAACAGCTTGTTGTGTTTATTACATGGATGGTTACAAGAAACCTTTTCAGGCCTATGGTGAAGACACATTCCAGGCACTATGTGGAGCAATAGGAATGATTCGCAGCCACCTCAATAGTTTAGTAGAGCATTCAGGATATAAAATTTACGAAGGTGATGTAGACTTTGAATCTGAAAATTATGAGGAAAACTATGCCTTTTCTGTTGAACTAGTATTCGCAATGAACTTGTAATTACCAGTCGAAGCACAGAACGGTAGAGCAGGTTTCAGATTGGAACGAGGTTCTTCAACGGAAGAATACTTTGCTCCACAGCTTCAACCGGAATTCTATCTTGCATTTCATTCTAAAGATGGGATAGTGAAAGTAGAAACTTTTACTTTCAAGCACATCGAAGATCCGTCATTAGATAGGTCAGATCAGCGTTCTGCACTGGTGCCCTTAAAAGAACTAAAAGAGTCGGCAAATAAATATCTCAGTAGCGTTGTAGCCTTTTGTTCGAAATCAATTCCTGAGATTGCGACGCATCCTGGGATTCAAATATGGTTGAACGATTTTTCCATACCAGATTTTCAAGGACTACTCGGCACCGACGAACAAAACGAAATGATCAGTCATGAAGAGACTCAATCCTAAGTAGTTTCTGTATCTGTTTATGCTTAGAGCAAAAATTCCACCCCCTATACCCGCGGAATGCGATCCCCGTGCTCGTTAAGCAAAGGACCACGTCCAGGCGCATTTTGTTTTTTCTGCTCTCCAGCAGCAAATTCTTCTGTTCCACCACTCCCTTCTGCAACTGTACTGGTTGAATTCATATCATCCGAAGTGCCTGTGTTCGGCTCATTAGCTTGTGCAGAACCGCCCTGAATCGGAACAACTCGATCACCAATCACTCTGCTCGTTCCGCGCCGTATGCTCGCCTGCAGGTCTTGCGCCGCACGATGCAAACGCTGCTCTATCTCAGCTTTAAAACCAGCCTCGGCTTGTCGCTGATGCTCTCGCCACTCCTCACACTGCCTGATTAACGAGTCATCTACACTCAAAACACGCCTCGGCGGCGGCACAATGCTCGACTTCTCACTGTATGTACCCGGCTCGAAGCGCACCAGGTTGATCGGATTCGTATTGGGGGTGAAAACTATTGCCCTGCCCTTTTTCAACATCTGCACCGCGCCCGGTGTCATCAGATCCCTGCCGAACTCCTTTTCATTGATCTGACAGTTCGAACTGACAGATCGCTCATAAACGTTCTCGGTGCCCAGCGACTCACTGATGATTTTTGCTTGCGCCAGAGTCTGCGGCTTGAAGAATATGCGCGTGGCAGGCTGACTGAAAAGAGTCGCTGCCGTCGATTTGTATATCTCTTCCGCCTGGTTGTAGTCTTGCAAACCAAGCATGGCTGGTATGTGCCTGTGCCTGATAATAGACAATTTGTTAGGAAAGTCTGTTATATAACCGAAGTTCGTAAACTCATCCAAATAAAGCGAAAGCCTGTGCTTCAGCGGCTTCACAGCTATGAAATTCAAGAGATAGGTAAATATAATCGCCGCACAGGGCTTCAACTCAGGCTTATCTGCAGGCACCGACAGGTAAAACGTAAAGAGCTCATTTTGCAGCTCCTCAAAATCAACATCATTTGTTTCAGTCAATGCCACTATACTCGGTTGCGTCCACAGCTCCAGCCGCTGCATCAAACCAATCACGATGCTGTTACGCGTATTCTCAGTACTCCAATGCAGAAACTCTTCATACCGCGCTTGCGCCTCCGCCACAATACTGTTTTGCAACTGGCTCGCCAGCGACTTCGGACCATCACGCAGCAGATTACGCACATCGCCCAGATTACCTTTATTGCCAGCTGCATACATAATCAACGACGTCAGCAGAGCCGTCTCCGCCGTCTCCCAGAAAGGATCAGCAGTCGTATCGATCCGAGTACTGGTATTTTTGATCAGCAAAGTCGCCAGACGGCTCGATTGCTTGATTGTAGTAATACCCTGAATCGGATTGATTCTGTGCGAAGACAGGTCATCTGGATTGAAGTAATAGATTTTGTGACCCATCTTGGCTCGATAACCAGCCGTCTTGCGAAACAGGTCAGGACCTTCCGTCGGCACCTCCTCCGGATTTTTCGATTCCACCGTGCCAGCCGTCGCCTCACTGACTATGGCACTCCACTCCGTCCGCTCAAGCAAATTCGGCACAAAAAGCGTACTCGTTTTGCCACAACCCGTCGGACCACAAACGAGCGCATGCCGCTCCGTCTCATCCGCCGGCAAAGCAACAAATTTGTTATCACCGTAAGGCCCAAGCAACAACTGACTGGAATGTACCGAAGTGCCAAGGTAATTCGCTCCAGCCAGGTCTTCTGTAGTCGCCCAGCGCGCATCACCATATGTAGTGCGATGCTTAGTTTGCTCAACAAGCTCCGTAAAACCCGAAGCTCGCTTATCAATACCCTCAATGATCTTAAAACACTCTCTCTGACACTCACGCGCAGTCAGGTGCCCCTCCCTCTCTACAACCGATACACTCAGCCTGGTTTTGTTTTTGGTTCTGCTTTTGGTTTTGCTTTCACCCTCACTCTCTCTCTTACACTCTCTCGTACACACTCTCTCACTCTCACCCTCAGGCTGCCAGGACAACTTGACCGAAAAGTCCAGGTCGTAACCTATCCCGCTAGCCTTCTGACTTTTTCTCTTACCCGTCGTTATCTCATCAAGCAAATTAAACAACCCCGGCGGATAACCATTATCTGCCAGCGACATGATGGCAATCTGCGCCACCAAATCATGCGGCGCATCTATCACAGCACTAAGTCGCCCTTGAACAGCTTTCATATCTCTTCTCCCTTGCGCTTACCCTTGTCCCTCATCCCTTGTCCGTTTCCCTTAGCCTTCTTCTCACCCTTGAATCACCTGTCGCGCTCCCCATCGCTTCTGCGCTCCTGCTCCTGTCCTTGTTCTTGTTCGTGTTCTTTTTCCCGCTCTCTGCCACTCTGCTCCAGACCACTCTGCTGATCCTTACCGCTTTGCTCCATACCGCTCTGCTCCCTAGCGATCTGCTCCCATCCATCCAATCGAATCTTGAAATCAGCTGTCGGCTCAATGCCTTGAAGAAGAAAAGGCGAGTCATCTCCGAAAAGTATTTTGTTAAAGTCAGTCTGCTCGTTCTCGGTGCGCTCAACCCTCTGCTCCAGCCCCAACTCTTGCCCCTGCTCGATACCAGGTTCTAAATCCAGCCGCAAAGCCTTCTCCAATTGGTCCACCAGACTGTTGCGCTCATTGACATTCTCAAGCCTGGAGTTAAGGTGATCTTCTTTGTTTAAACGAACAATCTCTGCCCGCCACCTCGCCAACTCCTGCACTTGCATCTCAGGTCGCAATTCGTCGATTCTGAATTCTCGACCACCAAATAGTGTCTGCCAGGCTCTGTCCTCAGCGGTACTTTCGAACTGACCGCTCCAGTTCATCTCCGGCTCTAACTCGTCCCGTTCAAAACCATCTACTAACAGACCATCAACGAACTCATCGACCTTGCGCTCTTCCGCAATTTCCACTTTCCAGTCTTCTAATGTCTTCTCTAGTACTTCCGCCTTCAACCCATGCAAACTGAACTCACGATTGGCAAACAACTTCTCATAAGCACGTGCAGCCAACTCAATCTCATACTCAGAAGCAAACAGCGCGCGCTCGCTCTCGCCGCTTCTGCCGTCGAACTTGTAAGATTCCACACCCTCAATTACCACCCCCAGCCTCTCAGCTTCAATGTTCATGGGAGAAATCAAAATTTGCTCTTTTGGCATCGGGATATATCCCGGTGGCGGATACAAACGCGTGGGATCGTTTGAGTATTGAATAAACATTGAATCTTCAACAAACAAGTCGTATTCATACTTCCGAAAAATTTCCGCGTCCATTCTTCACCAGCTCCACTCACGCAGACCGACACACACACACACACATAGCCCGCCTCGCACAGTGCCATTCACAAACCTCACATCACACTGCTCGCGTCCACACTCTGGGTTCACAACAAACTTTCAATCCAGCCGACCGACTCACGCAAAAACGACTTCCTGCGCCGCCATCAACTCGGACTCGAGAAATGCCGTCGTCTGCGCACAAAACTCCGCTGGTTGAACTCTTTCCAACGGCCCGATATTCACGGGCTCGTACACAAACCGAACACTGACAGCATCCTCTACACGACGCACCTGCACGCTCAACTGTATCTTTCTCTCAAGAACAACCTTTTCGTTTGGCTTGTCTACGTACTTACATACGAACAACGCCGTACCCAGCTCAGCATCAATGTTTTCCTGACGCCACTGCCTGTCGTCAAAGTGCTTTGTCATCAATGCATTTTTGACGACCGCCAGCGCATTGACCGCCGTCAACTTATACAACCCGGCATGCGGATAAAAGTATTCTGCTGTCGCGCCCTGCCCCTTTGAACAAACATACGCGAATGTCGCAACACCCACCACCAATGCACCCAACAAACCACCTTCAGCACTGCCGGACAACACCGCCAACACCTGATTAGCTATCGTTAGCGAACCCAAGCCAAGAACAACAGCTATCAACCGCAACTTACTGTTGGTGGATAACTTTATTCCGTTACTCATACTCTTCACCTCATTCTCAGATCAATTTCATTCTCAGGCTGCAACACTCGCCTCACCCTGAAGCGCACCCTGTTCACTCAAGGACCCAGTCTCTATCCAGTTGGCAATCAATCGTTTCGGCTTCGGAAACAGACTCACGTAGCTCATTCCCAGCAGCATAGTAACCAGCACAACCATGCTGCCATTGTTCTTTTCAGCATCCACATTCCAACGGTCTTTCGACTGATTCAGCCGCTCCACATCGCCTGTGGTGGCTGTTCCCATCTGTATTTTGTAGGCGAGAGCATCCTTAAAGTATTCAACCCTCGACATATCCGTGTAACGATGTTCTACGCCGGTGCCATAATGTCCTATCCACATCAACCCCAGCACGAGCCAGGCACCAATCATGCCAAAATTCACACAGTGCTTACGCTGCGTTCTCTCCTCATCAAGCTTTACTGCGGCTCTGCGCTCCTGCTCTTCCGCCTGCCACTCTTCAATTGCACCAGCCGCCCTGGTCTCCTGTTGACTCTGCCAGGCCTGCCAGTCCATTTCTTCTCCGCCATCCGCGCCCGCTTCTTCATCTCCATATCTATCTCTATGCCGATCCCCAACTCCATTCAGCCCATCACGACCAGCGGATTTTCTCTTATAACCCTCAGGATTCTCCTCAAAGAAATTCTTCAACCGCTCATAGGCGTCGTTGAGCTCAATCATTTTTTCTTTCGCCTTAGCACGCATCGGCGAATCAGCCGGATATTTATCCTCATGGAACGTCTGCACAAGAAAGCGATGTGCTGACTTTACATCATCAAGACTCGCACTCAACTCCAGCCCCAGTATCTGAAAACACTTTTCAATTGATTTCTTCTCTGCCATAACTACTTTCCTCTGTTTTCTATCCTCTTGTAAATGAATCAAGAGGAATCAGCCTGCACAGCCAATTCCTCTATCTTCTCTTCGCTTAAAGCGATACTCCTGACTCGCGCAATGAACGTTGAACTGAATTCTGGATCAAGTCAGACGTCCTCTTGAAACTCTGAGAGACATCGTCATCCCCCCAGAATTCTTTTTTGTTCTTGGTAGCTATCGGCTTACCCAACTCACCCAGGTCACACGAATAACCACTATTCATGCCCGGCACAATTACATTGCTTCCCGGCACCATCACCCCACTGCCCGATACACCCGAAGAGCCCAGCGTCCCCGGATTACCGTACGCCGTCACACCACGCTCCACCCCGCCATGCTCTCCCGTATCACTGTGCACTCCAGGCAGTGCTCCAGTCACTTTTGCCACACCCAGTACGATAACGGCTGCTATAGCCACTTTCTGCCAAGCTTTCATTTTCATCTCTCCTCTTTCCTTGCCAATCTCTTAGCGAGTCAATTTCCGCCCGCGTTAAATCCACCTGAACGAAACTTCGTTCCGCTCTGTTCTCCGACGTACTTCTGTTTGTCTGTCTCTGTTACCTGTATTTATTCGCTGCGATATAACTACCCGAAGCTACCCAGGTAGCCCATTTTCAATATAATTCTCTAAGCACGCTTTCCCCTTGCGAGTGAAGAAGAGAAAAGCAGCACCGGCTGTAAAAGACATCAACACAATCCAATTGATTTCCCGCAACTGGTCTTCATTGCTCCACTTTTGTTGATCACCGTAAATAACATCTGTCCATCTAGTTACTATCACGGCTCTGCTGCTCGGAAAAACACCGATGGCTGTGCCACCATTTTGCAAATCCCAGAGCATGGACTCAGCCACGAAGTCCCTGCGTCTGCCTCTGTCATAAACACTGGCCGACTCTCCACGCAGCTCCACCATCCATGCGAGCGTCAGCCCAATAATTGCCAGAACTTGCGCTCGCCTGATAAATCGCCGTCGAATTCCTGCGTAATGCTGCTGCTGTTGCTGCTGCTGTTGCTGTTGCTGCTGTTGTTTCTGCTGATCCTCTTGCGACTGCTCCTGCTTCTCTCGCGACTGCTCCTGCTTTTCTTGCGCCTGCTCCTGCTCCCCGTCAACTGACTCGCTTTTCGCCGATTCGTCCATTGTTGCTATTGTCATCATCTAAATCCTCATTTAATGCAGGCTTCACCAACACCAGTGGCACACTGTTCAGTCGCACACGTGGTGCAGAGATGTTTAGCTCTGCTTGAGTTACTCTTCCTGCCAACTCCGCCTCATCTGCAAACTTTTCACAGAGAAGATAGAGCGCGGTAATGTCTCTAATCCAGTCGCCCTCTCGCCCGGTCTCTATCTGATGCCGGGAGGCGATTTTTAAGGTCAACGGCCACACATCGAACGTAAATAGGTTCATCCCAGTACGCACACGATCGTGCTGCATCAAATGAACCAGATGATGCAACCTCTCGCTCTGCGCGTCCAGGTCTTTGATCAATCGACTCCAGCGATATTTCGCCGGAAGCGTAGTAGCTGGAAAACTCTCCACATCCAGCAAGTTTATTTGCTCTTCTAACTTGCTAACAAGAAGATCGTTTTTCCGCACAATTTCGTCAACTGACTTGCTCAACTGCGCTGCGGAATGTTGCTTGTTGAAAGTCTGCTTCAATGACAACAGCTTTCGAAATATAGAATTTGAACTCTTCTCCGACATCGGACCTCCTTTTGAGGCTTATCACGGTCGTCGCGCAAAAAATCTCTGATTCTTTCCCGCGTCCGACATCGCATTCCCGATGTACTTGAGTAACCCCATCTTCCCGAAAATTAGTGGGGAATTCGTGAACTATAACAAATATTTTGTTTTGCCCACGAATTCACCCACATCGGTCTCTAATCACTCATGCCACTGCCTTTCGCTCCCCAAGCAGCGCCCTGTAATTCTGAAGTACAACACGCTTATCCGGATGATCATCCCCGAAGCCCCCGAGTAACTTCAAAGTCAACTCATACCACTGCTGCGCATCGTCGAAGAGCCCACACATGTGGTGCGCATTAGCGAGCAGATGATAAAGCTCGATCATACGCCAGTGATTGCTGACGTAGTATTTCCTGTAGATAGGCAGCACATCTACAAGAAAGTAGAGCGCTGTTTCACTGTCTTCTGAAATCAAGGACACAGCCGCAAACGCCACTTGCGTCTGCGCATAGAGTATAGGCGCCGTGTCTCTCAACTCCAGCGCCGCATTCAACGCATCTATATAATGTTCTCTTGCAGCGTCGATATTGTCTCTCGACATTTCTTGATACGCAAGAAATGTCGCCCTGGACCAATTTTGTACTGCAACTTCGTTATCCGCCATCGGACACCTCCCCGAGGTTCACGGCCCTGCGACAATCAAAGCACTCGCTTTATTCGCACCAGGCAACGCGCCGATGTACCTTCACTGTAACACCAAACTTTCTTTCACGCCCAATCTAAACGATCCCTTTATCTATCTGTGGCATCTGTGTCTTATACGTTCAATTGGTTCTAAAATGTGCAGGCTACTGAGCGACATAACGGCTGGCGTTTAGCGTAGGGAAAACCGTATGTTCATTCACTCCTTGTTATGGCAAACTTGATCTCAATGGAGTGCATTGCGCATGAAGAAACAATCTGCAGGTTACACAGCGGTTTCTGCTGTGACGGCATTAGTAAGCGTTTTGCTGGGCGTCGCCTACGCCTACTGTTTGTCTACCAATTTCTGCTGGAAATGCCGGTCCGCTGATCGCGTGTACGTTCAAGCTGTCGATTTTGACACAGTAGTAGTAACAAGATACAGATGCGAGAGCTGCGGAAAAGCTTGGGAGCCAGTCATAAAACCTCATTGGAAAGGTGGGCGACTAGGTTGCCTCACTTGGATTATTCCGGGCCCTGGGCAAAAGCCGATACCTTTTTGATCACTTTTGTTCCTGAGTATGCGGCGCTATCATCACCCGTGAGTTCAATTCACCATGGCTGTGCTTACCTCAACAGCACAACACTTCTCTATTTCATTTATTTGTGCGACGATGATTTCATATGACTATCATCGCGCTCTTGCTAGCCTTGTCTCCGATTCTGACTACTTCCAGCGCCGGCCTCCCAATTTCAGCTGGGCAAACGGCAGAGTTGGCGGACCCGATCTTTCTTACCAGTCGCAAATCCGATCAACCGAGCTCTATGGGAATTCCATTCTCGAATGCGCCGATCACTGGCTCGTATCCACGATACCCTGAGGTGCCCGCTTGGTCAGAAGGTGTATCGAATCCAAACGCCTGGGAGATCGAGAAGTTGTGTGACTCTGTATCGCAAAACATGCATGACCGCCAATTCGATAAAGCCGAAAGCACACTCAACCAGGCCATCAGTTTGAATGAACCATACTTCAATTCTGGGATATATTCATATTTGACTGACCAACTTTCGATCATTTACCAGCAACAGCACCGATTCTCTGAACTAGAGAGTCTCTATCAAACCAAGTCAAAAAGGCTCAGTTTATGGGATTCTCAAGCCTTTCAAGATAGGGTCGCATCTTTATTTATTGAAGAAGAGCGATTTGGCGAGGCGCGAGCTATCTTGAGGCAATACGTGCCTAAAATGAAGCCGCCACCTCCTGGAGGATTTTGTGGCAATCCATATCGCGATTACGCTGTCGCGCAAAATAGATATAAGTACTGCGTTAATAAAACTGCAAAAATGACCGATGAGCAACTCGATCGTATCTATCGTGAACTGGAAAAACAATTTACAGCCGAAACGATGAAACACTGAGTCTAAGCCACAAACTACATTGCGCCCGGCTGTGCCGTGGCTCCGTAACCTTTTGCTAGCTGACACGTAGGGAGGCAGCCGTTTGTAAATACGGCTGCCTCCTTTTAGAATAGGTCTGAATACCGGAGCAATCGTTATGAAGAACAAGCGCACAATCGCAGCAATTTTCTCAATTATTCTCGTATCCACCTGTCAACAATTGGATGCCAAAGCTCATAATAACGGCTCGTCAAAAGTTAGTGTAGTCGACCGTCATCCCGACAGCAGTTTTACTAAAGCAGTAAAAAAACACTGGCATTTAACACGAAGTGGCACTCCAATGAAGATTTCCGTCGACTTTCGACTCCATAACGGCATTTTCCAATGTATTTCCATGCAGGATTTAGCTCGTGAAAATCACGAGGTTGACGAATTGGTTGAACTATCAGTAGTCAAAGCCTTGGAAGCAGGGTGTCATGATTATTCAGCGCCCTCTACACAGAACGCAGGAGAATATAATGCGCTGTTTGTTTTTGGCCCGAAGAGAAATTCTACGATAAAAATCGAATCGATCAAACGTGGCACCTAAACGTGCAAAGCAAATCGATTTTGTGTTTCAAAGATTGGACATTTTTGAACGTGAGTCAATTCGGTGAGCACCGTATGCAGTACCATAGGCGGCTTCGTTTTCGATTATTTGGTTAGAAAAACTTTCCTCCCATCGCGATTGCTACTCGCCATGCCTTAAGTTACGTTCGCTCTAACTTTTATCTTTTATCTTTTATCTTTTATTTGGTTATCTGGTTTTTCTACCACGAGGCTTAGTATCTCTATAGCAAATGCGCCAATACAGTTGAGCCATCAATAGCGAATGTCAGCTTATAGCCGTTCTCACCAACTAATTCTCCTGATGAAGGCACAGCCGGTTGAAGTTGACGAAGAAATACAATCAACTCACTAGCCGTTTGAAAAACACAATTCAGGCATTGGGGAACGAGCGAAATCAACAAATCGAATCTTCAATGCCCGGCGCCTTTGAGAAATTGCTGAATCAGTTCATCCTGATTGTCGCTTGTCATGGACGCTTCGTAGATAGCATCGGCGGCGGCATCGAACGAATCAGCTTTGGTTGCCTCGATGAGCGCGGAGATTGCTCTCGCTTTGTGAAATTCTACTTTGCCTGCATCTTCAGACGAGTCCGTTTCGCTGAGATTGAAATAGCATTCGTCGTAATACTCAAGCTTTTGTTGGAGTTCTTGCTTGCAAGTCAGCGACAGTGTCTTGCCTGCATTTAATTCGGCGAGTGCTTGTAAAACTACTTGATCATCAATTCCTGCCGTTTTGATTGCGTAACAGCAAGCGATCCTTTTCAAATAGGTTTGCTGCGCTGGAGACATGTGCTGCAACTTATCGGCGAATTCTGCCGAAAGATTGAATAGCCTCTGCATGTCACTTCGCTCCCTTCAAAGGTGTGGATATATACATTAGTTTCCATGATTCTAGCAGCACAATCTTCACAGATGGGGCGCGAGCGATTTTGAGGCAATACGTGCCCAAAATGAAGCCACCAAAACCAGGCGGTCTTTGTGGCAATCCATATCACGATTACGCTGTCGCGCAAAATAGATATAAGTACTGCGTTGACAAATGCAAAAATGACCGACGAGCAACTCGATCATATCTATCGTGAACTGGAAAAACGATTTACAGCTGAAACGATGAAACAGCAAGTCTAAGCCACAGACTACATTGCGCCCGACGGTGGAAGAAGCGAAGAAGCGCAGCGATAGCAACAAATACATCGCATTTTACTACCAACAAATCGTTCTGATACTCGCAATCATGTTGGTTGTTGCCGTGGGGTATGCGCTGCGTCGAGCTTATCTAAATTTTCTTCCCAACGAACATTCGAAGTGCCAGCCGGTTTACTAAATCTAGCCGATAGCAAAGCGCCACCACATTTGAGGAGGACAAACGGCGCGCTAATTTCTCCGCCCACAGGTAAAGATGCTCGAGTTCGAAGCACTGTCGTTAATTTGTAAGCTGGAAAATATACCAGATAGCCATTAGGTGCGACTTCGATAACTCTGCAAATTGAGTAATGACTTCGTTTGCTTCGGGCCGAATCTCCACCCTCATCTCCGGTTTTTTTCGGCATCACAGTGCCTCCGAATTAGCAGTCATCAATCTCATGATGACACAAAAACGGTAATCCTGATGTGGGAGTGTCATGCGAGAACAATCATGTTTCAATTTCAAAGCGTCGGAACAGGGCTTACACGCTGCTTGATCCAGATAAAGAGCGGTGTGATTACTAGCAACAGCCATCCAATCGAGCGCAACTTTACTCTATTAATTCAACTAGCCTTGGATTTGCAACTTACTTCTGAGGAGTCTGCATAATCTGCCGGACAAACTCCGGCTGCCGATTATCCTTGAACGTAGTGAACAGTTCCACCCAGACACTTCCGCCAGCGAAAGGCTTTCCGCTGTTATTAGTTGGATTCACTATCAAGGCTTCCTTTGCCTTGGGCAGTGAAAAAGTCACCATAAAGTTTGGCGGACCGCCACCCATTTGCTTGTGAACTTGAGCCGTCTCTTCACCCCAATCAATATTCTCAGGGTACCCCGTCGCAATCGCTTTTACTCTCACTTCTCCCTTATCATTTTTTCGCAGTTCTATTTTCTTCAATGCTATGCAACAAAACCAATACACAAATTGCCGCACTGGCTCAGCCTGGCATCTTTGGTGGTGTTGGTAACGCCCGAGGGGCGGAGTTATACGCCCAGACATTTGCACAGCAGACATATATAAAGAGTCTTTCTGGTCAAATTTCTGGATTCCCTCTTACCGAAGTCGCAAATGGTCTGTTCAAGAACGGATATTATGGTTGTATAGCAACTCTTATGCTAATGGAACTAACACTTCGCCACCACAGAGTGTATGCCACTAAGTAAGTAGGACTTGGTTGTATTATGGGAGGATGATGTTTACATCCTCCCATTCATATCTATGCGGGTGATTCAATCATGTCAAGGCTATTCAAAATCTGCATTTTGATCTGTCTCATTACTATGACTTTTTGTCATATTTCTCCCGGTGAAACTAAAAAAAAAAAGTGGCCTTATCCACTCACACTAACACCTGGTCCATGGCCAAATGCATACGGTGAAAGTACGAAGACCGTCTATAGCATTGCAACACATATCGCGAAAACACTTGGCGTGATTGAAAATGTCAAGGATTACGATTATCCTAAAACTGCCCCCGCTGTTGAGAAAGAGCTTCAGAAAATTTTTGGCAACCAAACGGTCGATTGTCGAATATTGCTAACACCCGACGGCAAAATATCGGATCTGACTATCTGGAAAAGCACGGCTAGTCCAGATTTGGAAAAAAAAGCTTGTGATCTTATACGACAATCAAGT
Source organism: Candidatus Melainabacteria bacterium (assembly GCA_003963305.1). Taxonomy (NCBI): domain Bacteria; kingdom Bacillati; phylum Candidatus Melainabacteria; species Candidatus Melainabacteria bacterium. Next base: position 128,725 of record RXJR01000009.1, read on the forward strand.
CCCTTTGATAAAAACAATTATCCATCGAATTTACGTTATGCCATCAGCTTTCCAAACGGTTCGAATAGCAAGCTTATTTGGTGGAGTGAGCAAACCGATACCATGCCAAAAAGGGTAGATTAAGCATAAGTCAACATCTTAGAAGTACTATGCCACCATTTTTTACTTTTTCTCAAATTGGTCCAGTGAACAATATTTGAGTGCTGTAATCGAATTCTATTGTAAAAGATTTCGATATATTCAAAGATGGCTATACGAGCAGCTTCCTTCGACTCGAACTTTTGTTGATAAATCAGTGCCTTTTTCAGAGAACTGAAAAAACTCTCCGCAACGGCATTGTCCCAGCAATTACCTCTGCGCTCATGCTTTGGCTGCAGTTCAGGTTCTTCAGTGTTTCGGTAAACAGATATTCTTTCTTCTGTGAAATCTGCTAAAAATATTTGTTTTAGGCTGACCTAGTTCGCCCTTTCATGGCCTTTTTTGGCTTTTCAGCTATCATCTTTTCTCCTACCCAATGATCATTTTCGGCGCACATGCCTAAGGCAACCTCCAAAAAAAGTCAATCTGCCAAGAAATCCGTATCGGTTTCCGGTTCGAAGCGGAACGCTCCAGCCAAGGATTCAGTAATTCTGAGACTCTCGCTTACCCTTGAAAAAGGTTTGTTTACCGTCTACGCAGAAAGCTATGCTCAGTTTTTTGCACTCGCAGTTGTTGGGCAACAGGGAGCTAGACCCATGATCGACGGCGTTGTGCAAAATGGCGGGGCGCTCAGTACCCTAGGAGTAGACTCAAAATATTTCGGGTGCTAAATCGCCTTTGTTAAGCATCAGCTGGATTCCAGTTACGCGATTCCGGGCAACACCTCTCCAAGCGGGGCGTGTAACGTCGCACCCTGAGCGATAGCAACAGGCTGCGTTTGCTTAAGATTCTTTTTTCTCTAAGCGTCAGAGCAACCTCAGGCTAGAATAAAGACAAAGCACGGAAGCTTTTATGAGAAACAAAGTGGAATTTATTACAGGTTTGCTGATGCTGAGCTTGATTGGAAAATCAGCAGATGCACATACTTCGAGTTCACATGGAAAAGATCGGCTAGATCGTTCTTTTTCATCGATTGTTAAGAGTCATTGGAATGTATCTCATACGGGAACCTTGTATAAGATAAAAGCGAAATTTACCGTGGGTGATAAGGGCGTCGCAAAAATCGAATCCATGGAAAATGTGCTGGGTAATACAGTTATTACGACAGACAATCCTCAAGAGGTTGATCCAGCACTGGGCATTTCGATAGCCAAAGCGATTAAGCTCGGTAGTGAAGAATATGCAGCAAACGGTCATCCTAGAGGCGCAAATTACATCGGTTGGTTTATAACGGCTCCTCATGATACACATAAAGTACGAATTAGCTTGATCAATTAGTTAGATTCCAATAATTGCCTTTCGGCTGATGGAGAGAAGCTTGTTGCGATACGAAAGTCTGTCGTTGTGCACAAAAGCAACTTATATCCGACAAATTTGAATCCGACTCAGCTTGAACCGATTCGAATTCTGTATCCCCAAAATTGTTTCGCCCGTATATCCACTATATGGTCGAGGTGGGACTTGACCCCCGGGGTTCACGGTACTGCGACAATCAAAGCAACCGCCCGCTTGCTTGATCAGTTATGGTACAGCCTCGATATTTCCCGCCTGGCCATCGCCAGAGAAACGGTCCACTCTGTATCCGGCTTCCCATCCACTAGCACACTAGTAATGTCCTTGTTCGAGTCCAAAATGACTCGTAACTTTCCGGCAGAAGTTTTGCAATCAAGCGCTACAGCTTTTCTTGTTTTCGGATTAGTTTCAATGACAAACTCACGCCAGCTTGAGGGCATCGCAAGCGGCGTCGAGCTATAAAGCACCGCCATACTCCGCTCCTTCTCCGTCCTGGGTGGACGGGCATGAGCTTTATGCGACTGCTCAAAACCAAGTTCAAGAGTGTCATAAATTCGCTTCTTCAGCACATCAGCATCGGTGAACGACGCCTTCAGATCGAAGTTCTCCGATTCAAGTTGCCACACATCAGACTTATACTTCGCAACCAATCCATAGCTAATCGGAATCCCATTAACGGTATCTGCGCTCCAAAAGACCTGACCGACAGTGGGAGTTGAATAGAGAATTCCTTGATACCAGGAACCGTTATCTCGAATGCCACTGGGATCGGGATGCGGAACGTATCGAATCAAACGATTCTCCTTGTGGCAAAATTCACGGATGCGACTTATCGTCCAGCGCGCTTTCAAGTATCGTTCAATAGGAAGATTCGCCTCAAGCGCGCTCGACGGTTTGCTAGTAAGAGCGGCAGTCAAATCTGCCAATTTTTTGGCGCTGAAACTACGACCGTGGAAAGGTTCATATCGCTCATCAAAGTCAAAGTGCAGTCGCTTATCGTTATTGAATTTCGACCAGGTGGAAAAAGCCCACACTTGTGTCTTTCCTTGCAATGATTCGATATATCGCTTCAAATCCGTATTGGAGTGCTTCGACAAACAGAACGTGACTTCATCACCGTTACGAACAGCCGTTTCATACACGGCGCGTCCTTCTTTATACGACGCGGCTTCCGTGGTGTTTGTTGAGTCTCGAAGAACGTGTTCGACCTTGACTTTCACATCGAATTCAGCATTGTCGCCGTGAAAGTCATACGAAGTATGAGGACTGATACTCACAATTTTGAACGCTAGACACCAGTTGTATGGAAAGAACAGTTGCTCTTTACTCTGCTTTGCTTGCACTGATGGCTTGATTTTGGCAGCATCAGCGTCCGTTCCCAATTGCAAACCTCCAAACAGAATGAGAAAGAAGCAAAAACACGAGATTCGATGTTCTAACATACTTCCTCATTCCCATTCTTCAGCCCGAAGGCTTCACCGAACTCTCAGACCTCAATCAACCTCTTCAGTTCCACCACTTTCCTTAATCGCTCCACTTCTAAGCGCTTAACCTTAACTCAACTCAACTCAGCTCAACCCACTTCAGTTCCAGCACTTTTTTCAAGCGCTCTACTTCTACGCGCTTCATCTCAACCGACTTCGCTTCACTTCAAATCAACTCACTCACTTCAACTCACTATTCAACAAATTCGCCAAGCGCGCCCCAGCCAGCTCCACCCGCTCCAGACCAATCTTGCGCGCCCTGGCTTTGTATGCCTCCGTCAACTGCCACGGACCATTTGTCTTGCCGACAGGCTTTGCATAAGCCGCACTCTTAGCCAGCTTGTATGACTCCTTAATCCAAATTTTTTCGTCCGACTTCCTCGAAGCACCAGTTTTCAAATCAGGCAAAGTCTTCGCAAACTCAATCGCCGGCTTCAACGCCCGGTCATCGCCGACGATACCATCCCAAACCGAATGCAGATTATCCGGCGCTCCCTTTAATTTACAGTCGTTGCCACCCTTATCTCCATTTAAATCCGCCGACGTCACCCGAGTAACGCAATGAAGAGGCTGATGAACATCTCCAACCAGGTGAAGAAGCCAGACAAGGTCGTAAGATTTGAGATCATCAGACTTCCCCGAAGCCCCCAGGACCTCCCTGAAAGCCCTGATTTGCGTCTGAGCATTCGGCTCTACATACGGTGGCAATTTACTATGGTCACTTGTAAACGGAGTGTCATTGTAATGCCAGTATTTATGCAACTTGAAATCAGAATAGCCCAGATTCTCTGCACATTGCGGACCATCAGGCTTGTTTCCTTTCTCCGCACCATCTGCAACATAATGACGATCTTTCTTAATGTCATCCGCCCAGGTAGCAGCCTGCGCAAATATCCACATGTTTCTCTCATCACCACTTACATCCGCCGGTACCGCATCTACCCACTTCTGAAAGTACGGATTCTTCTCCAACAACTGCATCGCTCTAGCTTTTGTTTCCGGACGCAACTGCCTCCAGGCAATACACGCCACCACCTCATGACCGAAGTCATACCAGGCATAGGCCGGCTGCATCAACTGCACCGACAACAAGGACTCCAACGACTCCAGCGGCAACACTCCAACCGCCAAAATCGCAGCGACACCACAAACTGCCCGTTTCAACAGCCTTCCAGACCTTTCACATTGTCCTACAGCCCGTTTCAGCAGCAGTCCAGACCTTTTAAATTGTCCTACAGCCAATTTCAACTGCCTTCCAGACCTTTCAAATTGTCTTACAGCTGGTTCCATCGGCTCACCATCTCGATCCAATTGCTGCCTCGCACTTTTTGACATTCTTTCTCCACCCTGAACCCCCACCACCTCTCGCCCCGCAATTCCACAGCCCCGCAATTCCACAGCCCCGCGATTTTACCAGCTATTAGACAACCACAACAGTTGGCAAACTGTTTCATGGACAAATGCACCTCGCTGATTCAATTCTAAGATGCTGCCAGACTTGCCTTGAGGGCTAAAAGAGTGCTTCGACATATCAAAATAACGTTGATCACCGAACTTGCCGTCATCATTGGAATCATGGTCTGGACGTACTGTTATCCGTGCCCTCCTGAATTCGATGAAAGCGCTCAACCACCATTCTCTGGCCCGCAGTGGTATCGAGAGTGGCGCTACAACTTTGACGGTCAACGATTTATCAATTCAATGGTCTGGAACTATCACAACCCGTCCCTCAATCAAGCATTAAAGCCCAAAATGCTTAAATTAAGTGAGCCTCTAATAGAATCTGGCTTTTGGTTGCTCTTTGCGCGCAGCTGTGTGGACAACGGTTTGAACTTAGCAATTCTATCTCCGCTACTAGCTTTGTTCCTGTCAATCGAATCACAACGCGGCAAACGAAGAGCGGCTTTTAGCCATGATCGGAAATCAAATCACTTTCAAACAATGTCGGCCGAATAAGTTATTCTCCATGCACTCCATAATTGCTGTTGTGTTTATTTGCAGAATTCTGTTGTAATGTGGTTTAAACCGGTTCACTTTCAAGTTCATACTTGTATCAGTGATAATGGGAGCAACTCAGTAAGCTACAAGGAGAAAGCGTTGTGGAGGATTATTTTTCCGTTCTTGGAGCGACGCTGGTTCTGCTCTTAACAGCTGGCTGTCTGGAGGTTAAGGCTAGTAATTCTGTGGATTTGAAACATGCAGCTATATCTGGTGACGCTATAGATAAGCTTGCCACTGGTCAATCGGTTCATATGAACAGTGCCGATGAGTACATTTGCCAGGGAAGCGCAAACCGGGTGGTACCATTGCTGCGACCCGATGGAAATGGCATAGTTGCGATCGTAGCCATTTCTTCTAACGAGAAAACAGCAATCTTAAATCCATCAGGCATTGACTATGGCGAAATCCCGCCCTTAACGAAACTTACCCCAGCTCAGGCAGACCAACTTTGGGGCTCCAAATCTGACGCTCAACAAGGGTTGCAACGAACATACAAGCTTAGTTCGAAGTGGAATCAACACTTTTTGATCGATTTATCCTTCAAGAATGAACAGCTTGAAAAATACAGAATCAGAAGTCCTTTGCTTCGTGCGCCCGATTGGAAATTAGTGCACTAAAAGAGGAGAAGAAGCAAATGTTTCTTCTCCTCCAAGTCGTTAAACTTTAGTTCACCGCCGCTGGCGGATTAGCGATCATACATGCTACCACGGGAGGTGGCAACAAATTTGGGTATTCCGCTTGCTACGTTATACCGTTGGGTTCCTGGAGCGGCATCAAGAGCGAAAAATAGGAGGAAGCAATGAGCGAAGTAAAGGGCTGGGCATGCTGGCAGGAACCATACAACGCCTATGAAATCGGTACCGACGATCAGATCGTAAACGTTGGAAATCGTTCTGCATTTGTTCGATCTATTGATGGAACCGGACAATTTGGCGCAATAATGCAAAAGATTAGTGCTGACAAATTCAGAGGAAAGCGAATCCGATTTTCGGGTTTCCTGAGGTGCAAAGATGCTCAGAATGGCTGCGGATTGTTTATGGAAGTGTTTGCGCTCTTCCCGGAGAATAATCCGCTGCGAGCCCTAGACAACATGAGTAAGCGACTCGTGTCCGGAACGATGGAATGGGTCAAATGCGAATTGACACTCGATGTTCCAGATGACGCTTATGGTATCAATATTGGGGCAAGACTGTTGGGACAGGGTCAGCTGTGGATTGACGGACTGAAATTCGAAGAGGTTGGGCGGGATGTTCCATTGACGGATGAATTCTGTCGTTATCCGAGCGAGCCACAAAACTTAGATTTCAAAGATTCATAACCCGGTCTCGATGCAGAACACAGCCCGAGTCAAGTTGGTGCTTTCTCGAAAACACTTAAATAATCTGGTCAAATCTCAGCTGCGAGGAAGCTATTGCTTTGAGCTGGAGCGCCAGGAGACTGTGCATAACAGCAGCAAACATTGAGCAAGGTACACACGCATAGTAAGTTTCTCAGCACTCAAATACCTCACTTGGTATTTCCATTATTTCACAAAGCTCGCGTTGGGTGATGTAGCTTTCAGCTCAACTACTGAGACTCCGCAAAGAGACCCTCGCAATTCAAATGCGGTTATTACGCTGGGCTATCTCAGCAAATTCGACTATCCTCATTCTTATGAAAGGGCACTTGAAATCAATTTTGTTGTTGGCGGCGTTAGTCGTCGGCTGTCCTTGTTTGGCGAAGAATGCTTCTTCAGGCTCTAGTTCGATCGTGCTCGCAAAAGTATATTTTGCCAGAGGATTAAACAATCTCAGGCACAAAGAGCTGCGTCAGGCGGTAAGCAATTTTACCAGAGCTACACAGCTGAATTCTAAGTACGCCGCTGCCTTCAATAATCGAGGGAACGCTCTGACCGATCTTGGCGATTTTAAAGGAGCGATGGCCGATTTTGACAAGGCAATAAAATTAGACCCGACAGCATCCTACGCTTACAACAATAGAGCCACTTTACACGAAAAGCTTCAAGACAAATCGGGTGCTTTATCTGACTACGCTAAAGCGATTAACCTTGATCGAAACTATTCAACCGCTTACTATAACCGAGCCCAGCTCCGCTTAGATATGAACGATTTAGAAGGGGCTCTGATTGACTGCAATCAATCAATTAGAATCAATCCGAATGAATCTCGTCCATATTACACACGCGCCAGAATATCGATAACCCAAAACAATTTAGTAAGCGCGATCAAAGACTTAGACCAGTCCATTAAGTTTGATTCGCGAGATGCTGCTGCCTATGGAAATCGTGGTTGGGCTAAGCATCGAATTGGGCAGAACCAATCGGCGCTAGAAGACCTCGATCAAAGTATTCGCCTTGACGGAAGTAACAGCCTCAATTTCCAGACGCGCGGCAATGTGAAGCTGAGTTTGGGAGACCAGAATGGAGCGTTAACTGACTGGGAAACAGCAATCAAACTTTGTCCGACGAGTGTTGTTTATTGCCTGCGCGGGATTACCTTTTTGACGCTAGGGAATCGCGCATCCGCGCTCCATGAGTTTGGAATGGCTGTAAGGCTTGATCCAAACAACGATTTTGCTTACTGCAAAAGAGGCGACATTCGGTTCGCGTTGGGTGATGTAGCTGGCGCCTTTGACGATTACAATCTCGCAATTAAAACTAATTCCCACATGAGCCTTGGTTACCGTTACCGAGCTTACGCGAATTACAAGATTGGCAATATAAGACAAGCGATTGCCGATATAGACGAAGTAATCAGATTGAATCCAGCCTATAGCTACAACTACACCGCGCGGGGTCTGTTCCGTGAAGAGATCGGTGACGAAAAAGGATCTGTTGAAGATTTTTCCAGTGCCATTGAACTAGATCCAAACCTAGTCTGCAATTACCTTTTCCGGGCAGATGCAAATTGCAAACAAGGGTGTGCACTTCAGTGCGCATCAGACTACTTCGATGCCTTACAGTTAAATCAGCAAGCGTCTTGGAAACACTTGATAGATTTTTGCCGGCAGAGGTATGCCGAACTTTGTGAAAACAGTGGCAAAATCTGCCAATTTAGCAAGACCAATTTGATACCACACACGGTGCACAGCGACATCAGTCCCGAGGAACAAATGTCGTTATTCTGGTTCCTTTATCGTTAATAAAACAACCTGACGTCGGCGCGATTGTAGCAACGCGAAGCAATTTGCGAGCGGCAGCTCCGGATGGATGACGTAATGAGCCTGTGGCACTATACTAAGGAATTATCGGCTGGGAATATCTAGCGCCAAAAGGTGCCGCTTGATACAAGAAGTGACAGACAGTGAAAAGTCCAAAATTTCAATAAACTATTGGCTCGTGCCGATCATTGGCATTTTAGTTTTTCTTGTTTCGGGAGTTGGTTTCGGCTGGTTCATTCTTCTTCAGATGCAGGCACACGGATTGCATCAGGGTGACTATTTTCGCTTTGGTCACTTTCAGCTTTATCTTTTGGGTGCAGGCGGAGGAATATTTGCCATTGCCATAATCGCAATATCTGCAATATTGGCTGCTGTTACAACTATGCTTACTATTAGTTGGGGACCTAAAATTTTCTCGATTCTAAAAAGCAAGCGGAAGTGAGACACCCCATCGCCAATCGTACTCATGGAACCACGTCAAACACTCTAGAGCGTCTGACAAAGTGGCGCTGAACCGTTACCAGTCGGTAAAAAACACAGCAAGAGACAGTCCTAAACTCTGCTCTTCTGACTGCTTCACAGCCCGGCGACCTTACTGCGTTACTCAACCATAGGATCGACGCCCCCGCTCTAGTCCAACTTTTAACAGGACTGAAACCCGCTGAACGCTATCCAAGGGCGTTCTTACTGTTGAGATAAAGCAACTAGAACGAGAAGGCGTTTATTCACGAGGGATGATGAGCTTTTCGAGCATGCAATGGATGAACTCAACATACATAATCCGCTTTTCGAGAAGTCCGTCCATGAGCACTGCTGCGAAGAAACGAGAAACGACAAAGCTGATGAGAGATCTGCGCAAATTGCATCCTACTAATCGACGAGAATAGAACGTCCAGCACAATTGGAAGCCCGGTAAAGATGACGCAAGGGTACTCTGGCACTATAATGAAGGAACAGTCAGCTGTGAATGTCAGCCGAGCGCCGTGACGCAGATAATCTTTGTCGATAGAATGCCTATTCCAGAAGACTCAAAAATACAGATAATAAAACGGCAAATTGAAGCTTGGAAAAATAGAGCTGCGATGGCTCGACAGCAAGGATGCGACGATTTGGAAAAACAAGCCCTGGACCATAAAAGAGAGTACGAAAACGAACTGGCAAAACTTCAAGAGTTTGAACTTGAGTGACATGCACTCAGACTAAGAGAATGATGACAAAGAACATACAAGGTTATGAAACTGTCGGGAATGTGAACCATGGAAGAAGACAACGACGAAGAAGCACTTAAAATACAAACTGGTGAACTGTTGAAATGGCTTGTGATACGTCGTTCATCACCTGGCGAAGGACCTGAACTACGCGCTTCTCCTGTGCCAAAACGTCCGTCACCTGACAGTGGTACAAATGCTGCAAATCTAAACAGTCCTGGGGCGGAAGACGAAATATAAGCAAGCAGGCTTATAAGCACGGCAGGCACGTTAGAGAAACAAATTAAGGAGCACAGAATAGCGTGGTGCGTGAAAAAAGACTAGCACCAGTCCTGTGTCTCATTGCGGCAGTAGTGCTTTGCTGTGAGTGGCTTGCTGACGAGACGCATCGTTGTCCAGAATTTGCCTACAGTCAGTTTCAGAACATGCTGAGGGCAGACACTATTGATCAGAACCTCGTCACTGTGGTGCTCCCTCCCTATACGAATAGTTTCGGTCGCGATTATGTGCGCTTGTGGATAAAGGGAGATCCTCTATGCCACTTCATGTTTATTCCGACAGACTTTTTAAATCATGACGGACCAGCTCTGAAAAAAACGCGCGCATATAGAATTCAGAGTTGTGGCAATTGTGAGATCATCGGAATCGGGTTGAAGATATTTTTTGAGATAGTAATCGCTGGGTGTATCCTTCTGGCATTTCGCTCAAAGCTGTCGAATGAAACAGAACATCGGCAATCGACTCAGGAAGAGACCGCTTAGCAGAATCGCGAAGTTCGGGAAAAATGAAGCATTGACGCTGTGGCGCTATACTAAAGAAAAGGTCGTTACGCATGTCTAGCATCAAAAGGTGTCGCTCAATAGAGCAGTTTTAGCTTGAAGAGTCTGAGGCTAGACAGAAAAGCAATTTGGCAATGGTCATCGTCATATTGTTTGGTCAATTCAATCAAAGGCTTCAGACACTCGGACACAAGAATGCCTATTTCCAACGATACTCAAAAATCGGTAGTTCAAAACTCTTGGTTCGCAGGACACCACCATCCGTGGCTGAGCTCTGCAATTGGACTGTACTTGGCTGGCGTATTTTCGTTTGGCACAGACCTGTATTTGTTCTGGCTAAACAGACCGGATGACCTCGACAGAGGTCCGCATTTTATAGATGACTTCACTTTCACGATAATGGTCGAAGCGCTGGGCGGCTGCATCGTGTACGTGCTAATCGCAGTTCTGCAATGTCTATTTGATTTTTTGCGCTGCGTCTTCTACAAGTCTGAAACATAAACAAAATGCGCGGGACAGGGCTAAGTGAATCAGAAACCTCCAGGAGCCTACGTATTGGACGAATTCGCCTGCTGGCGAACTTAATGTACTGTTACTAATTAAAAGCTCTCTTGCTGCACACGCTAATCTGCTAGTTCTAGAGTTGGGTCAATGAAGCTGACACCCGCGGCAACCCTATAAACAGCGGTAGCTAGCTCCTCTTCGGAACACGTGCTGGATATGGCTCCAGTAAATCCGCTCCGCCTAATTTGATTGTGATATTTGGATGCTGTTTTTCGATTGAGCACGATGAGTACACCTGCGCTGGCAACATGATTTATGCGTCGACAGAGCTCCACCATTTCCAATGTATCAAGCGAGACCTCTAAAACATACAAGCTCGGAACACTGCTCGCGTTTTGGGCAGTCGCCGGCTCAATCACGCTTACTAATCTTGAGAGCTTTGATAAAAATTCAGGCTCAAACTGACCGTGAATGAAAGCTTTCTCGAGCACCACAATACCTAGCGGAAACAAGAACACAAACAATTGTACTTTACTTCTTAAATGCACCGGTTTCGGGCATTAAAACAAGAAATCGGTAAATGAGTTACACAGTCTCTCAAGTCGAAACCAAATCTCCAAACCTTTGATGATTGCGAACGTGAATTACCTGTAGCGGACAGCCTCGCTCCAACTAGTTTGCCGCAAATTAGCAATGCTGATCTAACGCCCGACGCTCTTCAATTTGGGAAGCCTACGAAAATGAAAGTGACTCGACTGCACAATTACACAGTCGACTGACGCACCCGTTGACCTAACCTGTATTCAACATCTAAGGTCTTCACGTCACTTTCACAATCGAGGTCAACATGTTCTTCACTGTCACCAAACTCCAGACTTTGATTATCGACACAGACGACTTTCGCACAGACCCTCAGCTGCTGCAGGAAATAGTCCAATGCCTCGATCTCGTCTTGAAGGTGATTTTAGTCACTCGAAGCAACCGCCCCCACGACGCCTTCGAAAACCGCACCACCCGACCGAAGAATACTACCGAACATCTGCGCTACAACGCTCTGCTCAAACGCATCATGATTGAGTCCAAAACACCTCCCGCATCGACCGTGCTTTTATGCCGCGACCGGCTCACTCTGGAACTTGCCAGAACACTGCTGATCGGAACTGTCGTATTTACTAACCAGACACTGCCTGCGGAAGAGAGATTTCTGCTCTACCAGGAGAGCCCCGATTACGTAGTCACCACTCTCGACGCCTTACTAAAATGCCTCTCCCTAGAGGACCAGGGCTTCGTCGCCGAAATTGAATCTGCACCAAATCGCATCATCGAATCTTCCTACAACTATTCTTCACCAGCAGTTCTCGAAACACCCCCATCACCCCCATCTCTGTCGACCCCACCGTCATCGCCCCCATCCGCATCTAACTCGTCCAATTCAGATTCATCTCCAGTGCCGGAAGAAGACCTGACAGCGCGAATAGTTGAACTACCGAACCTTGAATATCCTGACTGCCCAATCTTTGTTATGGGCAGATACTTTGGACCGGGCGATCCCCGACACCAAATACATGCTCTCAGCCTGCGCATCTTGAAATTCAAACGACACCATTTACCTCACCTCGATATCTTCGGAAAACTCTTCACTACCGGAATAGAAGTCGCCACAGACGGTGCCTACGACCTTATAACCCAAGTACCCAGCCGTCCCGAAGTTGGTGACCGCCTGGGCTATCTACTCTCTAACATCAAGCAAAACTCCACGATCATTCAGCCAGACACCGTTGAATCAAACACTTTTAAATCCGATATCATTCGTCCCGATACCATTAATCCAGACGCCATTCAGCCGGATATTTTGCGATGCGTCAAAACTTACCCGTCTTTAAAAGGCCTGAACCTGCAATCCCGCCGAGCTAATGTCGCCAAAGTCTTCAGCGTACAGAAGGACGTTCAAGGCAAGCGCATTGTAATTATCGACGACGTAATCACCACAGGCGCCACCATCAACGCTTGCATAGAACAACTGAAAGCTGCCGGTGCCTCCTCCATAACATGCGTTTTTCTCGCCTATCACCCATATGCCATCAAAACCCGTCCATTTGAATACTTCTCGTGCTACACGTGCGAAGAACCTCTGGACGTAAAGTTCGAATCTGATTCAGATATTTGCTTCGAGTGCCATCACGAATCGGACTCCGAAGCAGTCCATTCAAAATTAAGTTTCAGTGATGCGCTAAATGACCGACTCGGCCAATCGACTCAGCCAATCCTCGAACTCTAAAGTCCTTTGACGGGTGGGTCTCACGGTTTGCCAAAAAACAAGGACAGCTGGCGGACCTAGATAAGGAAGGTGGTTTTACCTTCTCGTCAGAGTTTAAACCCTTTGAACGCCATTTGAATTTGGACAACTGACTGCATTGATGAGTTAAAAAACTTTCCGAAGCTTTCTTATATTGAACGGAAATTTCTCTCTTAGGGGGCCCAGAAGGGGCCCAGACGAAATTGCGAAATCCGGAAAAGCTTAGCCGATGAGGGGATTCGAACCCCTGACCTACGGTTTACGAAACCGTTGCTCTACCGGCTGAGCTACATCGGCAAAATGCGTAAAACGCCGGAATGCCATTATAAGGGATGCTGTCCGGTCAGGCGTCGAAAGTCTTCGTCGTATCTTAATGGTTGAGCTGTCAGTGGCTGTCAATGGTTGATTGGGCTAACGCTTCCGCCATTTGTATCGATCAGTAAATCCGTGCAGATCCCGTATGCGTGCGTTCACGCGTACATGCACTCGAGCTTATGGCTGTCTCCCGGAACCTTCTCGAAAATTGCCCCGTCGAGCGCTCGGAAGGCAAAACAGAAACAACAATACATTTTAAGGGGATTTGAAATGACTACTATCATCGAACAACAAGACACTGGAAGTTCCGCTGTAGGAATGATTCTCGGCATCCTTTTAGCCGTTGCGCTTATCGCTGGTGGTCTCTACTACTTCGGTGGCGGCATGACTCACACTGAAACAAACACAACTATTTTGCCCGCACCTAGCGCTCCAGCACCAGCACCGCAAGTAAACATCAGTGCTCCAGCGCCAGCTCCGGCACCTGCTGCTCCTTCAGCTGATTCAGCACAATAATTTCTTCTACGAACTGAATCCTGAAACACGAAACGTCGGACTTTTGGTCTGGCGTTTTCGTTTTGTGCTTCTTGTAGCACCGAATCTGGTGCCTGCACGTTTGGTTGCTTCGCGTCGACGGAGTGATTCGACGGACAAACGGGACTGGTGCTTCTGCCAGACATTCTGTGACTCGCATTACATTAAATCGATTCGTCTTCTCCATGCCCTGAAACGTAAAGCAAATGTTCCCTCCGACCGCTTGACTTTACCCAGGCTTTACTTGATGTTAAACGACCGGGTGTGTCCTCCGCGTGCGCTCGGTTTCTAGTCTTTACGAGCTGTTTTTGCCGCTTCCACGTTATTGATCGATCTGAAAACCGAGCGTATGCTGAACTCAGTATCACGGATCGCTGAACGCACAATTTGCTTCGCGCACTGAGCAAGACTAGCTCCTGCGCTAGCTTTGTGCACCCGGAGAAAGCGACTGACATGAGAATAAAGACGATGCGATTGCGGGCAGAAACGAAAGGTATTTTTCGATTCTCTCGCGTTTCATCTTATGTGGAGTGAGATATGGCAATTGCAACTAATATACTGATCGCGGCTTTGATGGTGGGTTTAGCAAGCGATTTGCTTTTCCACGACAGCATTGTGCACTCGACGCCGAACGGACTGAGTGTGCTGCTGTGGTCGTCGGTGGTGAGCCTGGCAGTTTCATTCATTGCTGCGTTCAAGAAGCGCGACGTCGATCGAAAGTGTTTGTGGTGGCTCGTGCCGGTTAATCTGTCGGCTTTTGCCTATATGTGGCGTGATTCGGCAATTCTGCACGGCATCGATATGTATTTGATGTTTTTCAGTCTTGTAATGCTTTCCTTTTCATTGAAAGGAAATGTTGTGCAGGCGCATGGAATCTTCAGGTATGGCGTCGCTTCTCTCAACACAGTTATTGATGCTGTCATTGAAGCCATGAATCTGATCAAGATTGATTTGCCATGGCGTCAGCTTGTGCCGCCCGAACTGAGGAGCAAGGTTCCAGCTCTTGTTCGCGGTTTCGCTTTCGCTATTCCACTGTTGCTGCTGTTCTGCGGATTATTCATCAGTGCTGACGCCGCGTTCGCCAGTCTGTTGAATAAGGGGTTGCGCTTCAATTTTTCGGACCTGTCAGTACACACCGCGATTTTGCTTGGATTCACCTGGTGCACTGCCGGATATTTGCGCCCCATGTTCGCCGCTGACAGAGGTGCAGACTTGCTTGCCACCATGCAATATCATGACTCTAAGGGCGAAATGCAGATGGATGATAACGATAGTCTGAAGCTCAAGCCTGTGATCGGGCGCTTCGAGTTGAACGTTGTTCTTGCTTTGTTGAATCTGCTCTTTCTATCATTTGTGATGGTGCAGTTCCGCTATTTCTTCGGCGGTTCCAACGTCGTTGAAACGACTGCTGGTCTGTCATATGCTGAGTATGCTCGCAAAGGATTTTTCGAGCTGGCAACGGTATCGGCCCTGGTGCTGCCGATGCTGCTGGTTGGAGATTGGTTGCTGCCTCGTCACCGCGATAAGTTCGATAAGGTTTTTCCGGTGCAGGCTGGAATTCAGATCGCTCTTTTGTTTGTGATTATGCTTTCTGCATTCCAGCGCATGAATCTCTATCAGCAAGAGTATGGACTAACTGAGCTGCGGTTCTATGTATCGGCATTTATCGGATGTATGGCTGTGCTCTACGTTATCTTTTCGGCGACTGTGCTGACGGGACGAAGATCTATGTTTGCGTATGCCGCTTCGATTGCTGCTTTTGCGGTTGTGGGCATCATGCAACTCGCTAATCCAGATCGCATCATCGTTGCCGCCAACATCGACAACGCTGTAAAGGGAAAGCCGTTTGATGCGCAATATGCATTGTCTTTGAGCAATGACGCGACTGCATATCTTGCGCAAAACGTTCATAAACTGCCGTTCGCCGCCCAGAAGGAAATTGCCGCTTCGCTGGTCGCTCAAGAGCACGGAGCCTGGCATTACGACTTGCGCAGCTTCAACTTTGCCAAATTCGAAGCATTTAACGCAGTGCAAAAGAATCTTCCACTGTTGAACGCAATTAACACGGTCGGCGCGATCCCAGATCCAGCCACCCACTAGCTTTTCCGCGTCCTCCTCGGAAAGAGCTCGCCCTGCCGCCTTGCCAAGGGTGGTGGGGCAGCGCTCTTCCCGACCCCCAGCAATGTTAAAATGTAGCGTGCCGCAGAGCCGGTCTATACAAGAGATAGCGCGATCGCATATAGATGCATCGCAGGGATATTTAAACAAAATGATTCGAAAAACTACTTTGCCCAACGGAGTTCGTATCCTGACAGAAGTAGTTGATGAAGTTTATTCGGCGTCGATTGGCGTCTATGTCGATGTCGGTTCGGAAGATGAAACCGAGCAGAACAATGGCGTTTCGCATTGCCTGGAGCACATGCTCTTCAAAGGAACTTCGAAGCGAACTGCGCAGGAAATTTCGCAGGAAATCGAAGACGTTGGTGGCAGTCTTGGTGCTGCGACCGGCAAGGAAAATACTTGCTTCTACGGTCGGGTCATGGGCGATCAGTTGGATGTTGCGGTTGATTTGCTGCTCGACATGATAGTTGATGCCAATCTTGATAAAGAAGATTTTGAGTTGGAACGCCAGGTCATTCTCGAAGAAATCAAAATGTATGACGACGATCCGGAAGATTATGCTCACGAGACGCTGATTCTCAATATTTGGCCGAATCATCCACTCGGGCTGCCTATTACAGGAACAGTCGAGACGGTTTCGGGATTTGATGAGAAAGTGGTGCGCGAACATGTCGACCGTTTCTATCGACCTGAGCGGCTTGTTATTTCGATTGCGGGTAAATTCGACGAACAAAAAGTAATCGATCAGATCGCCACTGCGCTTTCCGATATGAAGCCAGGTAAGCGGCACGACAAAGTTGGTGCTCCGAAGATGAAGCGCTACCGAGCCGTAAAACATCGCGATATCGAGCAGGCGCACATCTCAATTGTCAGCGATGGACTCAGTATCACCGATCAGGATCGGTACGTTTTCGCCATTCTCGATTTGTGTTTGGGCGGCAATATGTCATCCCGTCTGTTCCAGGAGGTGCGTGAGAAGCGGGGATTGGTTTACACAATCAACAGTTTCCGCGAAAGTCATCGCGCCAACGGATTGTTCGGAGTCTACGCCGGTGCCAGTCCGAAACAAGTTGGCACAGTGCTGGACCTGATTTCCGAAGAATTCCAGCGCACGAAGAGCGAGGGTTTTACGGAGCAGGAAATCAATCGCGGCAAGATTCAATTGCGCAGTGAGCTTCTGCTGGGTCTGGAGTCGATGCGCAACCGCAGCGCCCGGAGTGCTTATGGCGAGCTTTTCTACGGAAGGCAATTGGAAGTCGATGAGATTGTTGCTGATATCGATCGTGTCACGGGGCAACAGGTGAAAGACCTTGCTAACAGGCTGATCAAGCCCGATTTGCTTTCGATGATTGTGGTTGGTCCGGGGTCTGAGCTGCAGCCCGATTACGAGTTGGCTTGTTAGGCGGCGCTTTAACAGAGTATCGAATGAACCGAGTATCGAATGAACAGATTGTCGAGTGAGGAGGAATTATGAGCGAAGTTGTCAAATTGAAAGTGAAGAGACTCCCTCACTGTAAGGCGCTCCCTTCATACGCCACACCGGGTTCGGCGGGTCTCGACCTTTCTGCTGCGATATCCGAGTCGGTCGAGTTGAAGCCGGGTGACCGCATGAAGATGCCAACCGGCATCCAGATTGAAATTCCCGAGCGCCATCAGGGTCAGGTCGTGCCGCGTTCCGGCTTGGCTGCCAGGGCTGGAATCTCGCTCACGAACAGCGTCGGCACGATTGATTCTGATTATCGTGGCGAAGTAATTGTTTTGCTTATCAATCACGGTGCCGAATCTTATACATTCGAACCGGGAGAGCGCATCGCGCAGCTCGTTGTTATGCCGATTCCGTACGTTGAGGTCGAAGAAGTTGACGAGCTTTCATCAAGTGAGATTCGCGGAGCCGGCGGATTCGGTTCAACGGGGCGGAACTCTTGTGTGGCTGAAACGCCCGCCAAGGTTTGACTACTATTGACCTCTTTTCAAGGTTGCAACGGAGTAAAAATGAGCGAATCGGGCACTTCTACCAAAACTGTAAAGGTAGTTATAGCCGGAATAAATGGCAGAATGGGGCGCACCGGAGCTCAGGCAGTCTTCTCAAACCCTGAGTTTGAGCTGGTCGGCGCGTTTGGCAGCGCATCGGCACCCTACGTAGGCGCCGACGTGCGCTCAATCTTGGGTATGGCAGACGCAGCCAACGCTGGTATACTTGTCAGCAACGATTTTTCGGAATCTGTAGCCCGGTGCAAGCCTGATGTTCTTCTGGACGTCACCCGCGCCGAGGTCGCCGTCGCGAATGCGAAGCGTGCCCTCGAGCAGGGAATTCGCCCAGTCATAGGTACATCCGGCATCTCCGCCGAAAGCTTGAAGGAGCTGTCTGACTTGTCGGCTAAATTGAAAATCGGTGCAATGCTGGTGCCCAACTTCTCAGTTGGTGCCGTTTTGATGATGGAATTTGCCCGGCAAGCTGCCTGCATTTTTCAGAATGTGGAAGTTGTGGAAATGCATCACACGAAGAAGGTAGATGCTCCATCAGGCACGGCCATGCACACTTTGCAGATGATGTCTGAGTCGGGAAGCAATTTCAATCCGCAAATCGTAAAAGAAAAAGAATTGATGCCTGGAGCCCGTGGCGCCAAGAACGACGCAAACATTCGTGTGCATTCGTTGCGACTGCCGGGTTTGATTTCGCATCAGGAAGTGCTTTTCGGCTCTGATGGTGAGCTTTTGAAGGTTACACACGACAGCTTCAATACGAGCTGTTTTACGAAAGGAATTTTGCTTGCTTTGAAAGCAGTATGCGATCTCGACCACTTAGTTGTTGGTCTGGACGGCATACTGATGAAAAGCGTGGTGCCGCTGGGTGCGAAGTGATGTCACTTTGACGGTACTGATACCCCATAGAAAAGTGCGGAATTGTTCCGCTTCGAATTGTCCAACAGAGAGGAACCAGGATAGATGAAAAACTCAGTGCGACCCATCAACGTAGCAATCGTTGGGGCAACCGGTAGAGTCGGTCAGGAGCTGTTGCGGGTCTTGGAAGAGCGAAACTTCCCGATCGGCGAACTAAAACTTTTGGCGAGCGCCCGCTCGAAAGACTTGACCATCGCATTCAAGGGTAAGTCGTATCCTGTTCAAGAGATGAGCCCGGAGGCATTCAAAGGCATCGACATCGTGCTCGCTTCCGCCGGTTCGGACATCATCAAAGACCTCGCTCCTCAGGCAGTTGAGCAGGGCGCTGTCGTCATCGACAACTCAAACGCCTTCCGCATGGATCCTTCGGTACCACTAGTGGTGCCTGAGGTGAATGGTCATGCCGTCAAGACTCACAAAGGCATCATTGCCAATCCGAACTGTTCGACTGCCCAACTCGTGCCGGTTCTGAAGATATTGCACGAACTGGGTGGATTGAAGCGTGTCATCGTTTCCACCTATCAATCCGTCAGCGGCGCCGGTAAGGAAGCCATGGACGAACTGGAAAATCAGACCAGAGCGCTAATGAACGATCAAGACTATCCGCCGCAGGTTTTCCAGCGTCAGATTTCGTTCAATTTGATTCCTCACATTGATGTGTTCCTCGACAATGGTTACAGCAAGGAAGAGATGAAGGTCGTGCAGGAGTCACAGAAGATTCTCGAACTGCCGAACCTCCCTGTTACCTGTACTGCTGTTCGCGTGCCTGTCACAATCAGCCACAGTGAAGCGGTAACGGTTGATCTGGAGCATCCGGTCAGCCCTCATCAGGCTCGGGAAGCGCTTGCAAATAGTTCCATCATCGAAGTCTGGGATGAGCCGGAAAAGGGCATCTACCCGACACCGCTCGAAGCTGCTGGTAAAGATCCAGTGTTCGTCGGACGTATCCGTCGCGATACCTCGTCAGAAAACGGTTTGAATTTGTGGGTCGTTGCCGACAACTTGAGAATCGGTGCCGCACTGAATGCAGTGCGTATCGCCGAGTATGTTGTTGAGCACAACTTATTGAGACAGCCGGTAGCCAACTAGGTCTTGCATGAATCCAGGGAGGACGACTAGTGATCCAGACTGACGCTCCGATGTTCGGGCGCGTGATGACAGCAATGGTGACACCGTTCGATGAGCAGTCGAACATTGACTTCAAGGCAACCGAGAAGCTTGTAAAACATCTTTTGTCGACCGGAACAACGACTTTTGTCGTCGCCGGCACCACCGGCGAGAGCCCGACACTCGATGATTCCGAAAAGCGGGATTTACTGAAAGCTGTTATCGAAGCAGTTGACGGCAAAGCCAGGGTCGTCATGGGCACTGGTTACAATGCCACTGCTAAGTCAATCAAGGCGTCACAGGAAGCTGAGAAGCTCGGTGCCGATGGTTTACTGGTCGTCGCTCCCTACTACAACAAGCCAAGTCAGTCCGGACTGGTCAGGCATTTTCACGAGGTCGCCCGGTCGACCAGCTTGCCGATAATTGTCTATAACATTCCCGGAAGGACTGGTATCAACATCAGCCCCGATACCATGCTCGAAATCATTGCCAATGACAGCAACATTCATGCACTGAAAGACTCGACCGGTAATGTTGAACAGTCAGCAGAGATAGCTGGAAAGGCTCGAGACACCTTTAAAATCTATTCCGGTGATGATTACCTGACCCTGCCGTTCCTCTCCATTGGTGGTGCCGGAATCGTCAGTGTCGCGAGCCACATCATTGGTCAGCAGATTTCCACCATGATTGAAGATTTCTTTGCCGGGCGACACGACGCGGCACGTGCGAAGCACTACAAATATTTGCCTGTGTTCAAAGGCTTGTTTGCAGCACCGAACCCGACATGTGTTAAGTATGCGCTCTCGGTGCTCGGCATTTGTTCGGAACATTTGCGGTTGCCGCTAGTTCCTCTGACCAGTGCGGAGAAGCAAGTAATGGATCGACTTTTGAAAGAAGCTGACGTAGCAGCGAATTTGACCGCTCAAAAGTCTGTCGTTTAATCAGGAGTTCAGCGGTGGCAGTCGAGAACACAGAATCAGGGAAAGTCGAGCTTGGCACTAACGTACTCAAGATTATTCCCATAGGCGGTCTCGGCGAAATCGGCAAGAACACTCTTGCGATTTGCTACGGCGACGACATCATGCTGGTTGATGCCGGTCTGGCATTTCCCAACGAAGACATGATCGGCGTCGATCTCGTCCTTCCCGATATTTCCTTCCTCGTTGAAAATCAAGACAGAATAAAAGGTCTGGCCGTCACGCATGGACATGAGGACCACATTGGCGGTATTCCGTTCATTTTGAAAGAGATGAGCATACCTGTCATTTACGGACCCTCGCTTGCCATCGGGCTTCTGGAAGGAAAGCTCAAAGAAGGCGGGCTGGACAGTCGAACTGTCATGCGTAAAGTGCGACCGCGGCAGAAAGTGAAGATTGGTTGTTTTACGGTGCAGTTTATTCGCTGCACACATTCGATAGCCGACTCATTCAGCTTGATTATCAATACTCCGGTTGGCACGTTGATTCACACCGGTGATTTCAAGTTCGACTTCACGCCGGTTGATGGCGAACTTTTCGATATAGCCAGTTTGACGAAAGCGGCGGAAGAAGGCGTTCTTCTTTTGATGAGCGACAGCACAAATACAGAGCGCGAGGGATTCACTCCGTCTGAGAAAACAGTGTGGAAAAAAATCAACGAAGTGTTCTCCAGCGCACCAAAGCGAATCATAGTCACAACATTTGCCAGCAATGTTCATCGCATCAGGCAGGTTTTGCAGGCGGCGATGAAGTACGATCGAAAAGTATCGATTCTCGGGCGCTCCATGCTAAATCTCGCCAGCATTGCGCGTGAACTGGGATACATGACTTTCCCCGATGGATTGCTCATTCCCATCGATCAGATCAATAAGTTGCCACCAAATAAGGTAGTGATTCTTACAACAGGCAGTCAGGGCGAACCTCTTTCTGCGCTAACTAGAATCGCTAACGATGAGCATAAGCAGATCAAGATAATGCAGGGTGACACGGTCGTCATTTCCGCCACGCCTATTCCTGGTAACGAACGTTCGATTGCAAACACGATCAACGCGCTGTTTGTGCGCGGTGCCGACGTAATCTACGGGCGCGATGCCGGTGTGCACGTCTCCGGTCACGCCTGCAGGGAAGAGCAGAAGTTGATGATCAACTTGTGCAAACCGAAATTTTTCATGCCTGTGCATGGTGAATATCGCATGCTTGTCCTGCATTCTGAGCTGGCACAAGAATGCGGTGTCGAGAAAGACAATTGCTTCGTCATGGATAACGGAGATGTGCTCGAACTGGATGACGAGCGTGGTGCCGTCACAGGCAGAATCAAGTCTGGAATCATTCTTGTAGACTCTTCGCGTGCCTGGCACATCAACGAAGAAATCGTTGACGAGCGGCGCCATCTCGCGGCTGACGGTCTTGTCGCGGTCGCTTTGACGTTGAATGGCAAGCGCGAGATTATCGCCGGTCCCGATGTCAGCTTGAAGGGTGTCATCTTTCCGCGCGGCATGGCGCCCGACGAGTTCGTCAGCAAAGTGCAGAGCGAAGTGAGAAATATTTTGAACGTCAAGCCGACTGTCGATGCTCTTGCCGAAGCTGAACTATCTCATTTTATTCAAGGTGGACTGGAAGGATTTTTCGCTGAGAAAATGCGGTCCCGTCCGCTGGTGCATGTAATGGTGCATCAAGTCTCGATGCCTTCTACCGGTAATACGGAATCCAGAGATGGTGGTACGGCATCCAGAGATGGTAGTACGGAATCAGCCGAGTCTAGATTCGACAAAAATTGCAAGATTCAAACCAGAGAAAGCAGACTCGAGTCTACGGAAACCAAGTTGGAATCCAAGCAGACCATCGAACCAAAATGACCTGGCGTGAACTCGCACCCGAGCGACTGTTCGACCTGAAAGATGCACTGGTCATCGATGTTCGATCGCCGTGCGAGCATAAAGCCGAGTACATACCGCACTCCGTCAATATCCCTTTGTTGGAGGACGACGAGCGCGTTTTTATCGGCACCACTTATGCGGTCGAAGGCGAAATGGTGGCACGTCGAAAGGCGCTGAAGATCATCTCGCCAAAAATTCCCGATATCGTGGACAAAATTCTTGAATTGAAGAATCAAGGGCAGCACATTGTCGTTCATTGTTGGCGGGGCGGGTTGCGCAGTGAAACGGTTGCCAGTTTTCTTACGGTTGTTGGAATCGATTGTTGGCGCCTTACGGGCGGTTTCAAGGGCTGGCGTAAGGTCGTAATGAATGACTTCGCGCGCGCTCAGTATTCATTTACTCCAGTAATATTGCACGGTCGTACGGGCGTTGGTAAGTCTGAAATTTTGCGTGCTCTCGAAAACCTGGGAGCAGACGTTTTAAATCTCGAAGAATTGGCGAATCATCGGGGCTCCGTATTTGGTGCGCTTGGGCTGAGTGTGCAGCCGACTCAGAAGAACTTCGAGTCTGAGTTGTGGCTTAAGCTGCGTCAATTTACTAGCCGTCCGGTTTTTATCGAAGCCGAGAGTCGCAAGATTGGCAGGATAGCTCTGCCCGACTTTCTCATTGACCGCATTGCCACAGGCAGAAGAGTTGAAGTGACTGGTTCTATGGCGCGTCGGGTCGAACGCATAACGGCTGAGTACGCCAATGTGTTTACTGACGAATTAAAGGCTGAGGCGGTTGCTGCGATGCAGAACCTGCGTGTGCGCCTTGGAAACAAACGAACCGACGAGATTGCTGCTTTTGGACTTAACGGTCAGTTAGATCAAGCAATTAAAGCTCTTTTATCTGACTACTACGATCCCTTGTACGATGGTCATCTGGCGAAGAACGCGCCTTACGAGATAACCGTCTCCGGCGATGATGTTGAGCTGGCCGCCAGGCAGCTGATGCAGTGGGCCGCTGATGCGATGGGCAGCTGATGCGGTGGGTAGCTGATGCGGTGGGCAGCTGATGCAGTGGCAGCTGATGCGGTGAGTAGCTGAAGCCGTGGGCAGCTGATGCAGTGGGTCTCTAAGTTACAATGTAGCGAAGGCAAATGAGGGTGAACGCAGCGATGGCCAAAATTCTTCAACTCGTCGGTGATTTTGTCGAAGATTATGAGGCGATGGTTCCATATCAAATGCTTCTGATGGTCGGCCATCACGTAGACACCGTCTGCCCTGGTAAGAAGAGCGGCGACAAGGTAAAGACGGCAATTCATGACTTCGAAGGCGACCAGACTTACACAGAAAAGCCTGGTCACAATTTTGCGATTACTGCCGATTTCGACAATCTGCGTGCAAGTGATTACGATGCGTTGGTCATTTCGGGTGGAAGGTCACCCGAATATCTGAGATTGAATCCTAAGATTCTGGATTGCGTCAGACATTTTTTCGATGAAAACAAACCAGTAGCGGCAGTGTGTCATGCCGCGCAGATTCTTTCGGCAGCAGGTGTTCTCAAGAATAGGTCATGCATGGCTTACCCGGCCGTGTCACCTGAGGTAACCGGATGCGGTGGCACATTTGTCGAACAGAACAAAGACTTTACCAACGCCCATGTCGATGGAAATCTCGTTAGTGCCGCTGCCTGGCCCGGACATCCCGACTGGATCCGTAAGTTTCTTGAACTGCTAGGAACAAAAATTTCTCTAGCTTAGAAATTGCGATTAAAGGGCGCAGGCGGCCTTGGCGGTGGTGGCGGCGGCGGCGGCAGTGGAGGGGGAGGCGGCGGCGGTGGCGGGAATGAGCCTGAAGATCTTGTATATGATGGGCGTGGTTGTGGCTGCCAGTGCCCTTGTGTTGGTTGGATCTTTTTTAAGGGTGTTTCAGCTTTGCGATTGAGCATCGCGTAAAGCGCCCCTAAGATCGCGCAGATGGCTGCCGTTACCGCTGCAATTGTAGTTGTGGACCTTTTGTTCAGGCTCATCGGGTGCTTAACTCGCTGGGTACGAAACCGATGTCTTTCGATCCGAGCAGGCTCTTAGTTAAACTGCCTCCCGCAACGACCATTTCGTGCATGGCTTCATCAAGGTGACGGTCGGAAACAACAATTGGGTCGCCATCTGGAGCAGCGAATAGCGCAGCTTTGCGCATAAGTTCTCCGATAAATGCACCACTTGCCCCGGCGGTACGTTTGATGAATACGTCCATGTTATCTACTTTTACTGTTAGTCCTTTGGAGTAGACTTCAAAGAGACGTTTTCTGCATTCAGCGTCGGGCAGCGGCACTTCGTACGCCTGGTCGATTCGTCCCGGACGTGCAGCCAGAGCCGGTTCCAATATCTCAGGTCTATTAGTGGTGAGCACAAACAGAACGTCAACATCGTCGGATAGACCGTCCATTTCGTTCATTAACTCTAAAAGCAAGTGCTGATTACAGTTGCCTTGCTGACTTCGATCTTCAGCAATCAAGTCGACGTCTTCAATGATCACCATAGACGGTGCTAACCATCGGGCAAAGAAGCAAGTTCTGCTAATTAACCCCTGTCCTCTTCCCGTCACAAGTAGCACAGTGCGTTCTCTCATTGCGGATGCAAGATACATCGCCGTCATTGTCTTACCGGTGCCCGGCTTGCCATGCAGAAGAATGCCTCGTTTCAATTTGCGCCCGGCATTTTTCAAAGCCTCGCTATACTTGCCGACTTCCGTGGTCTGGCGTTCAATGCGTTTAAGCAAGCCTTCCGGCAATATGATTTGTTCTCGCGTGATCACTGGCACCGTATGGAACTTCAACGTGCCACCACCGCCGCTGCCTACACTACTGGCGCTGCCTTCGATGACTGAAAGCATTTTGCCGCGATAGATGTTGTTCTTACCCATAAGCCGCTGAATGTCTTTTATGAATTTTTCTGCGGTGGCGCGGTTTTCAGCCATAACATCAACGACAATCGGAGCGGCGTTGGCAAAGTCCATCATTGAGCCTTGTCTGAGCAGCAGCACAAGCTTTGGATTGCCGTTGATCAGGTAGAGACCGCCCTGCACGCAGGCTAGTTTCTTGCCGCCGTCCAATTCCATATTCAGGTATTGGACAGTGCCCTCTTTGGCGCCGCCCAGACCAACAAAGCTTGCCACCGACTGTGATGCGACAAGATCTGCCAGTGACGTACCGGTAAGATTGTTCAGAAATCCGCCTTGAATTCCAAGAATGCTGCACGTCCGTCCATCTTTGGTCGTCAGCTCGTCGATGGCAATCTGGAGATTTGCCTGGTTGTACCGATCAAACTGCTCAGTGACGATAGATAGAGTGGCTGGATCTTTTCCCATGTGTTCGTAGATCTTGGTCCTCAGATCTTTTGGTAGAAGATTTGCAGGCACCAGGTCTTTCATGTTGAAACCAGAGAAAGTCATTGGTATTTCCTCCAGCAATTCGATTCAGCTACTTTTCATTTAACGAGGAATCGATAAGGTTGAATCGAGGCAAAAATTGATTGATTTGTGATTGATTGATTTGGTTGGATTTGATTGTCCCCATTACAACTCTGGAACGGGTTCAAGTTGCCTAATGCACTTGATTAATTAATCAGTTGTCATTAGCGTCTCGACCTTCATCCTTGTGTCGAGTTTCATTCGTATGTCGACCTTCGTTCTTGTGTCGAGCTTCATTCGTATGTCGACCTTCGTTCTTATGTCGACTTTAGACGTCCTGGTCTTTCTGTTTTTCCGTTTGGCTGCAATCAGGTCTTAAATGGCATGCTCTTGGCTTCCCTTGCTCCCCTGTTGCCTCAGTCTAAAAATCTAACCCTTACAACCGTGTTGCCTCAGTCTAAAAATCTAACCCTTACAACCGTGTTGCCTCATCTAAAATCTAACCCTTACTCGAAGGTAGTTAATTACATGACAAACGATGCCCACCAGTACTGGGTCGCCCCGCATGGAATTAATTACATTCAAGTAAGGACCTCAGAGGTAGTCGTGTCCTGAGATCGAAACAGAGCGGGCTTTTCCGGTGTTTTTATTGGCTAAACTGCGGAACGGACCTGGCTACGAGCCTGGACTGATGAGCATTTGCGCGATATATACGCTGTGTAGCACGTCGGCTGGTACCTCAAGGCTCTTACGGCTATGCGCCTGCCTAGTCCAAACTTGAGTTTGTGTCAAGTATTCGAGCATTTCGGAGCCGAAAAAACACCCCTAAAACGCACATCCCTCCCTGGTAAGGTGGGAGGGATGAACTAGTTGTGGTGGATTAGGTAAGGAGGAAACAAGGCACCTGACGGGAAATCCGTCCTGCGCTCTGTTCTTACATAATACCAGTGGATAACTGAGTCGGCTGTTAAAAAACTTGAAGTGCCGGTTGTCTAACACCCACCCGCAACAGGTGAGAATTCATTAATTAAATGCTAATGAATTGTCGACCATGTACTGCTCGTTGACGAGTCGTACTGAGTTGGTGTCGGATAGAGGAAATCAAGTGCGCCGAAACCACCAAGCGCGGTTGAGGAGGATGAGGCAGCGGCAGAAGCAGATACCTTATCGAATTCCTTGCCGGGGGCGGTGATCTTAATGTTGCTCGGGCAGAACAAGTAGACTTGCTCGCTCAGTTTGTGGAAATCGCCGTCGAGTGCTGCTGATGCACCAGCGACAAAATCAACGAGCCGGTTGGCGTCGATCTTCTTCATGTTCTCCAGTGAAATTGTGGTGGCAGCGCGTCCGCGTAAGCATTCAACAATTTCAATCGCTTCTTCAAACGAGACAGGAGCAAAAATTGAGATCTGAGTACCAAATTTTGTCGGTGGAGTACGCAGCGTGCTCAGTGTTCCTTTTCGGTCGTTCAGGGCAGGGAATAAATCCACTTCCTTCTTCGCGTTGCGGCCGCTGTTTACGGTTGGCTTTTCTGTCGAAACATTTTTACTTTCGTCTACCATAGTAGTCCTTTGCAATTATGCCTGGTGCAAGTATCTGCTGCGTATATCCTGCGCCTACTTTTATCAACCGATCGGAGTGCCATCTCAGATGGTGCACGCATGTTGTCATCAATTCTAATCAATTCGTAGCAATAAGCAAGTACCGATAACGTGAATTCTCTGTCCCTGAGCTGCTTGCTAACTTCCTTGCGAGAGCATAGACGCCAGAGACTGACATAGAGAGAGGTCTTCAGGATTTGTAATTTTTAGATTATATGGCGAACCCATGACGATATGCACTTTATGTCCACTGTGCTCGAGTATCGTGGAATCGTCAGTGGTGCCAAAATTATCCGCTGCGGCTTTTCGGTGAGCATTGAGGAGCCATTCAAATTTGGCTGCCTGTGGCGTTTGTATCTGCACGAGCTCGTTTCGGTCCAGTGTATCGCCTACAATATTGTCTTTGGCGCGTTTAATAGTATCAGTCACTGGCATTGCAACCGTGCATGCACCGTTGGCGGTTACAGATTCAATGACCTGATTTATCAGTTTCTCCGTGAGCAGGGGTCTGGCAGCATCGTGCACCATGACAAATGTGGGCGGCTGGCTGAGCTGACTCAGTCGCTCGAGTCCGTTATGGACGGAGTTTTGCCTGGTTAAACCACCAGCGGTGACGATTACTTTCGAAGCCTGAGCCTCTGGAAGTAATCGCTTGATTTCGGCTTGCACCGTATCCAGTGACATCTCCGGTACGCACAGGGCGATAACGTCTATTTGCTGGTGAGCGGCCAGAGTTGATAACGACCAGAGATATAGCGGCCGACCTTCCAGTCCTACGAACTGTTTGGCAGCATCAGTCGGCTTGGCTTTGAAACGTTCCCCGGCTCCCGCAGCGGGAAGAACTGCAGCGATCATTCGTCTGTTGAGTCTGGCTCAGGATTTTTATCAGTCAATTCGGACGAGCCTGTGCCATCAAGTTTAGCGTCGAATTTCGCTCTGCTAACCGCAGCACCTTCGGTATTGTTTGAGAGGTCGGGACTGACGCTTACATTTATCGAAGGGATATCGTCTGCGGTGCCTGTTGCTCCGTCAGCACCAATATCATCCATCATCACTGTGATATCGCCGTCACCGTCAGCGCCTGCCGGTGCGATACTGCCGTCAAGCTCTTCCGGGCGAAAAACTAAAGATGCATCCGGACTCGTATCGAAGAGAACTTCGAGCTGTTTAGCCTTACTCGATTCGATCGCCTCTGGATGAATGTTGGGCGCCACACCACCAGCCTGCTCTTCGTCACCAGACACCGCTTCTTTCGTCAACTCTTTTTCTTCTTTTCGAAGCTGAGTTCGCAAAGACTTGGCATCGTGCGATAGTCGGAAATATTCCTGGAATTTTTTAGTAGTGCTCAGAGTCGGCGACCGCCCCTCTTCCTTTTTGATAATCAGTTCGCGGGACATCAGCTCTTTGATGTGATCGTATGCACCGGCGCCTCTGATTTTGATGATTTCGGATTGTGCCACTGGTTGCTTGATGGCAATTGCCGATAACGTGCGAATCAAGCTGACCGGCATTTCCATCGGCACAAATTCATCGATAATCGATGCATATTCATCTTTTACTTGAATGATATATCCATTGTCATCGGCGATTTCGAGCCCGCTGGCGCGCTCTTCATAATCGTGGATGAGATCGAGAATCGCCTGGCGAACGACTTGCACGTCTTCGTTGACAATGCGCGCAATAGCCTGCGCTCTCATTGGCTTATCGGTCAGAAATAATATTGCTTCGATTTTTGACTTAAGCATGACTCTGTTCTCAACTTACTACGTTCATCGACTCTGCGGCTGTATGCGGATTGATCGAATTTAGAGGGACTTCTTGATCAATAGGACTTCCGTGTTCTAGAGGACCGTCGCGATCTAGAGGAACTTCGAGGTCTAGAGGGGCTTCGTGATCAACAGGAACTTCGAGGTCTAGAGGGGCTTCGTGATCAACAGGAACTTCGGGGTCTAGAGGGACCTGGCGATCCACAGGAACTTCGTGCTCCGCCGGAATTTCGTAGTCCACGGGAGCGTCGCCGCGAACGACATATAAAGGACCATAGAAATCTCTCTGTTCCAGTGTTAGTTTACCGGCATTTGACAGGAAAAGAACAGCTAAAAATGCGTCTACCCAATCACCATGTCCACCGAGTAGTTGAATGATGCGCAGGAGTTGCACCAATTCACCCTCACCGATAGCGCTGGTGAGTATACTTTCGACGCGACTGATAGTATCTTCGATATCCTCATCGTGAGCCAAATCTAAGAGATCGCCCACATCATTTGCGCTGTGCTGTCCCGCTAGCTCAATGCGTTGACGCGGTTCACGAGCTTGTCTGGTCTTCTCGATCTTTTCTGCTTCACGCAGGGCATCGATAAGTTGATCGAGTGTGACCTTACGCTGGCGGTTCTGTCGGTTGTTGGCTTTGCGCACAAGTGCCCGTTCGAGGTCGAGCAACGTTAACTGGCGCGGTTCAGACTTGCCATCGAACGACAGTGAACCGTCGTCCTCATCGAAATCTACGAAGTCATCACCGGCATCCACTGCCACTGCCGCTGCCAGCATTGCCTCTGCTTTCATGCGCAGCAAGACACTGGCGTGGAATAAAATCTTTCCGCTCTGCCGTAAATTCTCTTTCGGAACGGCAGCAATTGCTTTCAAGAATTTATCGGTAACATCGATAATGTCTATATTTTTTGGATCGATTTCACCGGACGATGCCATCTTAATGAGAATTTCAATACCACCTGCCTGGTCGGCATTGGTGGCGGCAAATTTCACTTCAGTTGCAACAACCGGTGCGGCGATTGTTAGCTCGACTGGCGCTGATTCGATCGCATCCAGCATGGTTGGATCGATGCGAGTGGCATCCGGCTTCCCGCCAAAGCGAGCTGCTTCCTCACTATGCCGCGCTGCATCACCTTCGAAAAGACCCAACTCATTGTCAATCAAACCGTGACTGACTCGAAATTTCGCAGACTGTTTGCGTGCTTTTGGTTTTTTAGGTTTCTCGTCCATGATCACCTACACGCTAACAGGCTGTGGCTCTGGCTTTTGCTCTTCTTCAGGAATGTGGATTTCGCGGATTCCAACGACTCTGGAGTAGCCGTCTGCACGCAGTGAGACACCTATGGCGTGATCGGCGTTTTCGATCATCGGACGGCGCAAACTGACAGCTACGAATTGAGCGGTCTTGGACTGGCTCTTCACCATGCGCGCCAGGCGCTCGGCGTTTGAACCGTCGAGCATCATATCGACTTCGTCGAAAGCATAGAACGGAGCTGGAGCAAATCTCTGGAAGGCAAACACGAAGGAGAGCGCGGTCAGTGATTTCTCTCCGCCTGAAAGTGCCTCGATGCGTTGCATCTTCTTGTCTCGTGGTTGAGCGCGTATAACCAGACCGCCCGCAAACGGGTCGGCTGGATTTTCCAGCTCCAATTTCCCGTGACCGTGAGAGAGCTCGGCAAAGATATCCTGGAAGTTCTGATTGATCTGGTCGAATGCCACCATGAATTCCTGGCGCTTCATTACGTCGTAACCAGAGATGCGTTGTTGAATTTCTTCACTCTCATGGGTGAGAGTGGAGAGCTGTTCGGACATTTCCTTTTGCCGCTCGTCAGTCTGGTTGTACTCTTCCAGAGCCTTCATGTTGACCGGTTCGAGTGCACGCATACGCTTGTCGAGGCGGTCGGCTTGATGCTTGAGTTGTTCGACTGTGCCAGCCGATGGCGGCTCGTAATTTGGATTCTCTTCGAGCACCCGTGCGATTTCTGCACGCAATGTTTCCAACTCTTGCTGTAAATCGAAGTGAGCCATCTTGTGGGCCGTGCGCTGCTCGGCAACGCGCTTGAGCTCCTGGTCTGCCTTCGTTTTTTCGACTTCGGTCGCTGTAACTTGTTCGTGAATTTGTTCTTTTGTATCGCGAAGGTTTTCCAGCTCGTCTGAAATTTCGCTGACACGCTTTTCCATGTCAGTGATCGATTGCCGCAGGGTGGCAATCGTGCTTTCGTAAGCAGGCTTCTGCGCCTGGATTTCGTCAATCTCGGCTGAAACTTCAGCCAGTTGTGCAGTCAGTGTTTGATGATTGGCTAATTCCAGATTTTCTTCAGTTTCGGCTTTGTCAATCAATCTCTGAATGTCTTTGTATTCTTTGTCGACAGTTTCGAGATCTGCGCGCAGCTCTTCCGATTCATGAATCAGCTTCTCAATGGCTGTTCTGGCGCCCTGATCGCGCACTTCGTTGAGCGCGTCTTCGAGATTGGTGATTTGTTTGACCAGATCCTTCAAGTGGAATTCGATGCTGGCAAGCTCTTGATCTATTTGATCGATTTCATCGCCACTGGTGCGCAGTTTCGGCTTGACGCTCTCAATCTCTTCATCGAGATCTTTGGCTTCTTTGATTTTCGCTTCCAATTCAGCCTGCTTCTTACCGAGATCGGCGCGAGCAGCGGTCGATTTGTCGCGCTCTTCATTCAAGCTAGACTGCAATTCTTTCAATGAATCTTGCAGATAGCGAATCTGATCGGCAAGATTTTTGCTCGTTTGTTTCAAGACAGACAGGTCCGTCTCGCCCTTCGACGAGAAGTGCAACTTGTTTTTGTTGTCCTGACCACCGGACATACTGCCCGATTTGTCGAACAGTTCGCCTTCGAGTGTCACCATGCGAGCCTGGTTGAGCAGACGTCGGGCGTTTTCCATACCATCCATGACGATCGTCTGACCGCATGCATATTGGAACGCTTTGGTGAAACGTGGATTGAAATCGATCAGGTTGTATGCGAAGTCAATTACGCCAGGGCGGCTTGGCAGCAAGCCTGGAGGCTGGGCTGCAATTTTGTTGAGCGGCACGAAAGTGGCGCGACCCGCCTGATTCTTCTTCAGGAACTCGATGCAGCGTTGCGCGATTTCATCGTCATCTACAACGACGTGGCTCAATCTTGGACCAATGCAGGTTTCCAGTGCCACTACATATCTGTCGTCTACTTTTCCAAGCTGCCCGATTGTGCCGTGCACGCCGGACAGTCCGGAATTTGCGATTGCTTCTACTGCCCGTCCATAGCCGCTTTCACCTGCCACTTCTCGTGTGGTCTCGACTTCGATCAGGCGTCGGTTCATCTGCTCCAGCGCCAGACGTTTCGATTCGATTTCTTCTCTGGTGCCTTCGAGTTCAGCTTCCAGCTGTTGAATTGATCGATCGATTCCAGCTACAAGCGCTTGCTGATCGACTACGCGGCGCTCATAAGAGGCGATGGCACCTTTGGAGTTTGCGGCTTTGCCTATAGCTTCAGTTGCCGAACTGCGCAGCTTTTCAAGCTCTTGCTCGATGGCTGTGCGGCGAGTCGAAAGTTCCGTTTTTCTTACTTCCAGCTTATGGCGCTCATCTCTGAGCTGCTGCAAGTCGGTATGAATAGTCGTGACTTTATCGGATGTTTTGTCTTTTTCCTGACGTAACACCTCGATTTCTGCCATTACGGCACTGAAAGCACCCTGTTTTTCGAGCAAGCCCAGATGCACTGTTTGCTGGTCTTGCTTGTGCTGTTTCTTTTGCTTTTCGATATCTGCAAGATGCTTATCGATTGTTTTTATTTGCGATTGAACGCTTTTGAGCAGCTTGGATTTCTCACCAATGACGCCAGTCAGGTTGGAGAGTTTGTTCTCTTCACGAGTCAGGTCACCTCGGGTGTTCTCCAGTTCCTGACGCAATAGCAGTTGCTCATTGCCACCTTTCTCGCGAATCTCTTGCTCGATTCGTCCCATCTCTGAACGCATCTGGAAAAGCGCGACTTCAGCTGCTTCCAGCTCTTCCTGCAACTTTTCTTCTTTGGCATTCAGTTTTTCAATTTGAGCCAGTTCTTTATTTGTCTTCTCTTCGACTTCCTGAGCCCGAACGAAAACCAGGTCTTTTTCGACCGCCTCTTTCTGCGTCTTCAGGTCGAGATACTTGAGGGCTTGATCTCGGTCTGTCTTCAAAACTTCAAGGCGCGTCAGAATTTCGGCAAGGATAATTTTTTGATGCTCGATTTTCTCAGCGACTGCCTGCAACTCCGTGCCGGCCTGACCGATCAGTCGATCGAACTCCGCCACGCCGGCCAGTTCGTCGATGATTTTTCGGCGTTCGGTGGCGCTCATGGTGACGATACCGGTGACGTCACCTTGCATGATTACGTTGAATCCTGTCGGGCTGACGTTATATTTCATCAGCTCTTCATGTATTTCGGTAAGGGTAGCAGTCTTACCGTTCAACCAATATGTGCTGGTATAGCTGTTCTCTTTAACCTTGATTCTGCGGCTGACTTCGAGGGTTTCATTTTCGCTATTAAGGAAGCGAACTGTAACGCGCGCTTCGTTCTTGCCGCTCAAATTGTTTAGAAGATCGGGCAGTCTTTCTGCTCGCATGCTCCTCGTCGAGGACAAACCGAGGGCAAACAAAAGACTGTCGATGATGTTTGACTTGCCGGACCCGTTCGGACCAGAAATGGTCGTAAAGCCGTCCAGCAGCGGAACTAGAGTGTGCTTTCCGAATGACTTGAAGTTATCAAGCTCGATTTCTTTTATTCGCAACAGGAACTCCCGCTACTGCACTTCCAGCCCGCATTAGACTACACACTAGATGTGGTGTCAAGATTTTTTAAGTGCAGGAGAATTTTGGATCGCCCGAACTTCTGAATACACCAGCATTGTAAGCTGTCTGGTGTGCCCTTGTCACCACAGCCGGTTCTATACCTGAAGGTGGTATCAGAGCTAAAAAGGCATAGTTTTGTCGATCTATCCATACTTGTCGGATATCTTTATGGTGTAAATTCGATCTGGTATCAAATCTGAAACCGCCCTCGAAGCAGGGAATTACGGACTTTTTATGTGCAGGAAGAACGAATTCGATGATTGTTTTGCCATCTCCGGCTCATAATAATTCGCGACCGATGCTCAGTAGATATCGACCGGCTATGCCGAAAAAAATTGGCACCGCAAATACTTGGCATCTAGTTTTCAATTCTATCCAGAAATTGTCTATTTATCAGACATTTAAACGGGAAAACGAGGTTTGGTGTTAACTTTTGCCTCGGCGGGAATAAATGATCAGAACTCGTTAGTACATCCCGGCGGGGGATTAGCTTCATCGCGGACATGTTAAAGAAAACTGGGACGACAAAATCACTCCCCAGGCTGCCCAGCACGCCAGGTTTGGCGGACATTCACGCCTATTTGCAAAGAGCTCTAGAGCATCGCGGCACGACCATTGAGATCTGCTGGACTCCAATGGACGGGTTGAGTGAATATTCCCTCTCCATCGAGTGCAGTCCGAGGGGCGGAGACGCTGAATGGCGCATGTATGCAGGCAGTGGTAGCCGCTCTCAGTTGCTCTGGAACTACGTCAGTTGCGATGTCTTGCTGGTCTATAACCTTGTCTGTTCGTCGTGCGGTGACGGTTTCAACTCTGTAAGCACCCCTGCCGAACCGATTTCTGACACCTGGCGCGAATCCGGCAGCGGTCAAGACACTTATTATCGGTTGGAAGCTCTCAATGCGCCCAAACAGGAGCCGCTTACTCCAACCCAGGAAAATGCCGCTCTTTTAATGCCGAAGCCCACCAGTGCCCTGACTGGCGACCTGGCTCATGTGCAGATGCCGACGCTTTTGCAATCTATTCTTATGGCTCAAATGAATGGGCGCCTGAAGATAGTCAGCAACAATCGGGGGGCTGAGGTTTATTTCAAAGACGGCATTCCAGTCCATTCATTTACTAACGACACAGTTGGCGAAGAGAGCATCTTCGAGATTTTGACGTGGAAAGAAGGCGATTTTTCTTTTGAAGCAAAGGTGACAACCGATGCTCGCACGATTCGACAGAATCTCGACAGCCTGCTCCTGCAAGGCATGCAGCTGATCGACAACGCTACTTATTTGCGTAACAGCGGGCTGCGACCTGAAACCTTAGTTTCTCGCAAATATCAAAATCTCAGTGAAAAAGAATTCGAATCAATGGTGGCGTCCGGTGCCCCGATTCCAATGACTTTTCAAAAGAAATTCTATCGTTCAATCGATGACGGAAAGCCTGTGCAGCATCTGCTGGAGAAGCTGCGCTTGCCGCGCAGTCAGTGGATTCCTCTAATGTGCAACATGATGCGTTGCGACCTGATCACGCTCTCGCAGGGAACAGGCGCTGCCAAATCGGTGCGTCCTGCGCTCGAACCTAAGAGCATTGATAAGCGCGCCATTCAAAACGTGATGATGAGTTTGCGCCGCCCTGAGACGGGGCTTTTCACTTATCCGGCGTTCCTGTATTTCCTTGAGCAAGAATACTTCCGGGGATATCGCTCTGCCAGCCCGATTTCGGTGGTTGTTTTTCAGATGAGAATGGCTAGCGGAAACCTGGATCCGGTCAGAGAGCCATTGCCGTTAGCCGCTGTCAGCGAAGCTGTGCGCCGAATTAGTCGCGTCAAGCGTCACGTCGACATGATGGCTCATTATGAAACATTCGATTATGCCCTGCTCTTGCCGAATACCAAGACGAGCGGTGCTGCGGTTTTTGCCAACAGAATCATGAAGACTCTGACTGCCTCTCCACTGCTTCCGGGAATGGACATGGATAAGCTGTCCTTTGCTTTTGGTATTGCTTCAATACCCGAGGATTTTCTTGATTTGAGTCTGCTCTTATCGGCAGCTGAAGTGGCTAAAAATGCCGCAATGAACAGCCCTTCGCCTATCGTTCTTTATAAGGACATCAAATAACTGCCGTCATCTGCCCGGTGGCGGCATCGCGTTGCTAGATACGTTATTATGGCAGCGCACGGAATCACAGGATTCTCAAGCGGACGCAGTTCATGGCAAAGATCCTTGTTATCGAAGACGACCATAGTGTTCGTTTCACAATCACAGATTACCTGACGAGCCTGTCGCACATTGTAGAGGCTGTTGAATACGGGCAAGAGGGCTTGGACTTGCTGGCCTCGTATCCATATGATCTGATCATCCTTGACCTGACGCTGCCCGACATGGACGGGCGCGACATCCTGGCTGAATTTCGGGGCAAGGGTGGTACTACACCTGTTTTGATCCTGAGCGGGCGTCGTTCGGTGGAGGAGAAAGAAGCGGGGCTGGACTCCGGCGCAGACGATTATCTCGTCAAACCATTTGATATGCGTGAGTTGAATGCGCGTTTAAAAGCGCTGTTGAGGAGACCGGCTGCTCTCATGCAAGAACGGCACAGCGTCGGTGATTTTGCACTTGACCCCGACAGTTGCGCAATCGTTCGCAAAGGCATTTCCATCAAGCTGCAGCCCAAGGAATTTGCGATGATGGAGTTGTTCATGCGTTATCCCGATAAGATTTTCAGTTCGGACGCATTGCTTGATCGGGTCTGGGCATCGGCATCTGAGACATCGCCTGAGACGGTTCGGGTGCATATTACAAAGCTTAGAAGCAAAGTAGACATAGATGGACGACCATCCATCATCACAACAGTCAAAGGCGTGGGTTACAAGTTGGATTCTGTTGCATGCAAGCTCGACTGAGTTACTCAACGCTGGTGTTAGAGCACGTTGGTCGACTTGTCGGGCAGATCAGCGTCACTGATTGTGAGAGTTTTTGAGATGCGATTGACACTCTCTAAAAAAGGTCTTTTGTTGATTCTATTGCCATTGCTGGTGCAGCTCTCTTGTTTTGTCGCTTACGATCGATTGCTTTCAAAGGCAGTCAGTCTCTATCAGAAGCAGATGCACAACACTCTCGTGATAGGGCATCTGAACTGGCTTGGAGTCCTTCTTTCTGTTTCGTCGCTGTCCGCAAATGGATACGCAGTGAGTGGCGATAAAGAATTTCTCGATGTCTACAGATCGGTTCGTGATGATACCAGGAGAGAACTAAAGGAGAACTCCGCTCTGTTTGCAGTCAGCGGTTATGAAAAGGATTATGGACATCTGGCAGATCTGGCAGCAAAGTTGCATGGGCAGTTGGATTCAGTAGTCGCTGCCAATCAGTTCGGTCACAAAGGCGGAGATGTCGCTGTCAATGCTGATGTGAAGGAACTCTGGAGAGACTTGTGGTTGACGCGTAAGACAATACTAGAGAAAGAACAGGTCAGAACACCGTTACGGCCAAAAGATGTTCCGGATGCATTCTCTTCGCTCAGAATCTTGACTAATTCAGGAATAGTTCTCAGCATCGCCATCGCCATCGGTGTCATGCTCTTCTACTCCCAGGACATTGCTCGCCGATTGCGCACTATGATGGAAAACGTCTCGCGCTTGCCTGCGGGCAAACCGCTGCTTGAACGTGTTGAAGGTAATGACGAAATAGCCACGTTCGATTCTTCCTTCCACGATATGGCTAAAGCTCTGGCTGAAGCCAGGGAGAAAGAGCGGGCTATCCTGGATAATGCTATTGATATCATCTGTGCCCTTGACTCCGGTGGACGGTTTACCCAGGTGAGCAAATCGGTGTTCGCGGGCTGGGGACGAGAGCAGGAGCAAGTGCTGCGCAGCACCGCATTTGATGTTATTAAAGCGGAGCATCATGATACATTTCGAACGGCTCTCGAACGTGCTTTAAGCACTGGTGAAAAAATTCACTGTGATGTCCAATTAGCAGGCCCTGAGCAAACTGATGTTCTCTGGACTGGAGCCTGGTCAGCTGAGAATCAGAGTTTCTATTGCGTCGTTCATGATGTGACAAAGGAGCGCGAGATAGAGCGCATGAAACGCGATTTCGTCGCCATGATCAGTCATGACTTGCGCAGTCCGCTCATGTCCGTTCAAGTGTTTCTTCAGCTTCTAAGTTCGGATCATTTCGGCGAAATGCCCGACCAGGTAACAAGGCGCTCTAAAATGTCAGCCTCAGATATGGCCCGCTTGATCAATTTGATCAATAACTTGCTTGACATAGATCGCCTTGAGGAAGGGCAGATGAAAATCTTCCGCGAAAAGGTTGAAGTGTCTAAGCTTTTTGAACGCAGCTGCGAGTCGGTTGATTCTCTTGCTGAGCGCGCTTGCATCAAACTTGCAGTGGCTGATTCTACCGACGAAATAGAAGTGGACGAAGGTCTGATTATTCAAGTTTTGGTCAACCTTCTCTCCAATGCCATTAAGTTTTCTCCGTCGAACACGGTGGTTTCGTTGGAGTACAGGCGAGAAAATGAGCAGGCATATTTCGCTGTTGTAGACCAGGGAAGGGGCATTCCAAAAGATCAGCTCGCTCTCGTTTTTGAGCGGTTCAAACAGGTCGACGAAAAGGACGATGCACGCAAAAAAAAGGGCAGCGGGCTTGGACTGACGATATGCAAGCGAATCATCGAAGCGCACGGCGGCACAATCGGGGTCGAAAGTGAAAAAGGCGCAGGCAGCACTTTCTGGTTCAGAATCCCGTTGTCATAAATTTGTCTATCTGACACGGCGTCATGAATTTCTCTTTGTGAAAAGCTATCTCACCTGCCATTCCGTCGCTGGCGTAAGTTGGTCTCAATTCACCGGCGTTCGCTGCTGTTTTCTGGGGCTGTCCTGGTTGTGGTGCATTCGCCCCTCCAGGTGGTTTAGGCGTCGATGTCTGTGGTTGAATCAGATTTAGTTTGAAGAAGTAGTATGCTGAGCCGCCGAAACGTCCATCCCAGGTATAGGAGTTGTATCGTCCACGAGGCAAGCCCAGTGATCCTAAGATGGGCGGATTTTGGCTGGAACTCGTTAAAATCGCATTGCTCATTCTCGTGTCAACAATTGGCTCGCCGCCGTGCTTGCCACCGCTTGCGGTGCCACTGCGGTAGACGTTGTCGATGAAAGTTACGTCGAAGGGATAACCCCTGCTTGTAGCCAGAAATGGTTTCAGCGAAGTGGCACAGATTTGCTGATCGCTCAAGACTCCATAGATTCTGGGATTCGTTTCAAGCGAGCGTTTCTTGATCCACCCTTTGCTGGAGCCTGTGGAATAAAAGGTATAGACATTGATAAAGCCAAGATCGTTTGAGGCAAACGATGGAGCGATGGCGTCGGTTTGCATATCTACAACCGCTTTGACGTTCACTGCCGGTCCGCCCCGACGCAGCCAGTCGTAAAATACCCTGGACCACATTTGAGCTGCAGAAGGTGCCCAACCGACTGTGGTGCCGCCCAGTTTTCCCTGTGGGTAATCGTCACCAGATGTGGTGGTGCGTATGGCCAGCGCTGTTGTGTTTAAAATCGGATCTGTTCTAAAGTCTGCTACTTTCCCCAGTTCGCCCAATTTCCCATCGGGAAAGGAAACGAACAGCGCCCCCGGCGCGTTATGCGGCTCAGGAGGTGTTCCACATTGTGCGCATGCTGTGACGTGCACCACGTGCTTCCCTTCTGAGCCCGGAGTGTTGTTGCCCATATACTGTTCGTCTGCTTCGGCTCGGACTATGCTTGGCACAAAGTAGGGCAAACCCGGATCGAGTTGGAATTTGGAATGGTCAACCAGAAATATACTGTCGTGAATGGCAGCAAAAACGAAGTCTTTTCCGGAATAAGGAACGTTGATGTAGGCTCGATAGAAGTTATTTTCTTGTGCTGAGGCAGGCGTAAATGCGTAGGTGCTCGGCAGAGGAGTTTGTGTATTGGTGCGAGAACCGGGAATGCAACCAATTGAAATCTTGAGTGAACCGGGTATGAGCGTCGCGCCGTTACCGCCCATCCTCACAATATTGGCGTTGTAGGCGTTTGTAGCTTCCGCGATTACATCAATCGCTTGACCTTCACGATCAAATTGTTGATGTCCATTTGCGGCCGCTTGCAGGGACTGGATTAATCTGTCCTTTGCACCCATTAAAGATTGATAGTCGGCATCGGCAAACTGTCTCATCGACTGATCGCCAATAGTATCAGCTACGATCATGTCCAGTCTGATTGTTGCAAGCAAGTCGTTAAAACTGCGCACCGGCAGTGCATAGCCATCAGATGCGGTGAGACCTTTTCCCTTCGCTGCCGAATCAGTGAGCGAGATGTAGCCAAACTGAGGATCGTTGACGACTATACTGCTCATAGCCCGAGCCGCTGCCAGTGCGGCTGCTTGGGTGGCCGTTGTTTGTTCCTGGTGGGTGCCCAGCATTGATGTGAAACGCCAGCTAAAGACGGCCAGAACTAGAACGATTCCTCCAAGCGTTACCAGCAAGAGTGGAAGAATGCCACCACCGTTCTTGTTGCGGATAGTTCGTGCCCATGGGTATTTCATGGTCATGACTAATTAGTAAGAAAGACGGTCACTTGCTGTTGACCTGAGTTGTTGTAAAAGCCGAGAGGACCATCGTTCAAGCGTAAGTAGAGGCGACCGCTTTCAACCGGCGAGTAGTTGAGGAAGTCTTTGCCGACCCGGAACAACTCTCCTGTTCTCGTTACTCGGCCGATCATTACGCCTGTCGGCATGCCGAAGTTAGGCGATACTGTTGGTGCGCCGTCCGCATCGTAGGGTGGGAAGGCGCCGGGACCCGCGTGGCTCCAGGCTCCCATGGCGTGAAAGTTCCATGCCACCGAAACTCGATTATCAGGACCGACGTCTATTCCCGTATCGAACCAGTTATCGTCGTCGTTTGGTGAGTATGGTGCTGGTCCCTGACCCGTAATGATCATGTCTTTCTGTTCCAATATCGTTTGCCCGACCAGGGGCACGAAGATTAACGGTTGTGGATAGTTCCAGCCGCCCAGTTGGAAGCCACCGCTATTGGTGCCACTGCCGGGTACGATGCCTGTTCCTGAAGGGGCGGTGGTGCCGGCATTCGGATCAGCGCCTGCGCCGATGGCCAGTCGTTCAGGCTGTTCCAGGGCAATGTTTGTGGAGACTTGAATGGTCGCTGGTCTGCCGCAGCCGGGAATGTCTTTCAACAAGGGAATGCCGGTGAGCGGAACCAATGGACCCATTTCGTAGGTCAGACGGGCTGCGCACTCATATATGTTGACGTCTGATTCGATTTGTTTGGAGCCCGGAGGTCTTTGAATGCCCAGGTTGGGTCCAATCACCGATGTGCTACCTGTGGCGATTTGAGTGACATTGATGAAGAGGTCTGCGCCGCAGCCGTTGTAACCTCCGACCGGTTTTAAGTGAGCAAAACGTCCCAGACCCGAATCTGCCAGCCCTGTGACGGCGTTTTGCATCTCGAACAAGGCACTGTCGATGCTATTGGCGGTAGCTGCCTTGAAGCTTGCTTGCCGGCTGGCAAGAGTTATTGCGGCATAGCTGGCTGTCGTTGCTACAAGGTCAATCAGGCAGAAAACTACCATGACGATTACGACCAGGGCCACGACGAATTCAGCAACACCGGCCGAACCTGCCTGATCTCGCCAGCGCCTGCAACGCATTGAGCGAAGCAGCAAACCGCCAGGCTGAGGCAGTCGAACCGCGGAAAGTGTAATTTCCTTACGTTTCAATTGATATTTGACCGTAGTACGAAGGTTTTAAAGGGTTCTATGAAAATACTGGAAAAGACGCAGTGTTGTCAAGTTAGAAAACCTAGCGCAGGTATTTGGTGTATCCGTTAGCCAGGTAATGTTTTGATTAACGAGATCTGGTCTGCGTTGCCACTATATACAGTGGCAACACTCAGCTCTCGTTTAGTCTTGCGCCGTTCAGTTTCGCATTCGCTACTTAAGCTTTGCATTTGCTACTTAAGCTTTGTATTTGCTTGTGCGGTCTTGCATGCACTCGTGCAACTTCCGCATTTATTCATTCAGTTCACTCATTCATTTCATTCTGTTTCTCGTTCATTTCATTCTGTTTCTCGTTCAGTTGCTTTTTCAAAGTCGCTACTTCAGTGCGATTCGCTTCAGCTGGAGCGAGTTTTAGAAAGGTCGACAACTCCTGTTCGGCCGATTTTTTGTCGCCTGAATCAGCCAGCAACATCGCCAGGTTCAAATGCACGGCGGCACGTTTGTTTCCGAGCAAAATGGATTTCTGGTATTCAGATATTCCTTCACGCTTAATTTTGGCCGCACTCTTTGTGTCCTCTTCAGGTAATTGAGAAAGCGCCCAGGCTAGGTTGTAGTGCGCATCCGAGTCTTGCGGAAATTCATGAACGCCTCGGCGAGCGGTTTTGGCCAGTTTCTCGAACTGGTTCTGGTGCCTGAGCAGTCTTAGAAGTGGTCCATAAGCTGCTTTTCGAGTTTCTGCTGGTGCGTTTTTGACGTCCAGGGCCATTTCGAACTGCATAATCGCAGCCTTTTCGTCTCGATTGGCATCAAGAAAGTGCGCCAGGGCGAGGCGAGCATCGGCGTTATTGGGCTCGAACACAGTGGCTTCCCGGGCCCGGTGAATCGCTTCATCAAGATCGCCGGCTGCTTCGTATGCCTGAGCTGCCTTAATCAAGATGCTGACATCTGATCGATGGGTGGCAATTGCCAGTTTGTATAGCCGGCAGGCGTTCTGAAAGTGCCCCTGGCTCATTTCTCTGTCAGCTTCAGCTTCGGCAGAATCGCCGTAAACCTGCGCTGCGCAAAGCATTCCGGTCAGGATGGCAATCGGGAGGGTGAAAAATATCCTGCGCTTTGGTCTATCTATATATAAAGACTTTCTCTGAGCTTTCACGGAGGCTAAAGTTGTTCCATTGAAACTTTTATACGAGATCTAAGAGTTCTTGACGATCAATATCAGGTTCTGTTGCAAAGAGTCTAGCGCGTTTGTGCCGCGGCTCTGGCTTCTTGATCTTGTTCGTGCAGCACGATCTGTTTTTCGAAGTATTCCTTGAAGGTTCCATTCAAAATTGCCTCTCGGCACTCGACTGCCTGGCGAATCAAGTGATGGATGTTGTGAATCGACAGTAATGTTCCACCCGCTTGCTCTCTGACCCGGAAGAGATGGTGCAGGTACGCCTTCGTATGCATCTTGCATGTGAAGCATTCGCAATCGTCTTCAAGCGGGGTGAAGTCTTTGTTGTACTTTGATGTGCGCAGCGAGATGCGTCCCTGCCTGGTAAAGGCAGCGCCATGTCTAGCCAGGCGAGTCGGCGAAACACAGTCGAACATGTCGATACCGCATCTGATGGCATAAGAGATATCCCATGGTGTGCCTACGCCCATCAGATAGCGAGGTTTGTCAGTGGGCAGAAGCGGCGTTGTGTATTTGACGATGCGCTCTATAGTGCTTCGATCTTCGCCGACCGCCACGCCTCCGATTGCAAATCCCGGCAGGTCAAAGC
Organism: Candidatus Melainabacteria bacterium; assembly: GCA_003963305.1. Classification (NCBI taxonomy): domain Bacteria; kingdom Bacillati; phylum Candidatus Melainabacteria; species Candidatus Melainabacteria bacterium. Next base: position 172,517 of record RXJR01000009.1, read on the forward strand.
CTGTCACAGCATCAACAGATCGGGCGCGCAGTTCTTCATACATACTGCCTTGCACGATGCCGAACAGAGCCTGGTCGTCTTTACGGGCGTGATGCTCGACGCATTTCTCGAGCCATCTATGTGTACGCTCCATTGATGCCAGCGCTTCATCGTATGTAGCGGGATTCTTCACGCAATCATCGAAAGCCATGATGATATCGGCACCGATGTAGTTTTGAATTTCCATCGATTTAGCCGGTCCGATGAAGTGTTCTCGACCGGTACGATGATCTTTGAAGAAAACCCCGTCTTCTGTTATCCGGCGCAACATGTCCAGGCTGAATACCTGAAATCCGCCTGAGTCGGTCAAAATCGGTTTATCCCAGCTGATGAACTTGTGGAGACCGCCGGCTTCTCGCACCAATTCGTGGCCCGGTCGCAGATATAGATGGTAGGAGTTGCTCAGAACGATTTGCGCATCGCAATTTCGTACCTGGTCGAAAGTTACGGCTTTCAATGCACCGTTAGTTCCAACCGGCATGAAAACTGGCGTTTCGACGACACCGTGTGGTGTCGTGAATCGTCCGGCTCGTGCGCCAGACCAGGGACAAACCGCTTCCAGCTCGAATTTCAGGGCAGTGCTCATGGCGTAAATATACAAACAAAATGGGCGCCGTTACCAGCGCCCATTAAGAGAATCTGCGTGGAGAAGACTAAACTTCGTCTTCTTCTTTCACATATTTCGCGTCAACTGTGATGTCTCCATCACCTTTGGTTTCGATTAGAACCGGCTCTTTAACGCTGATTTTGTTGTCTGCCTTGCCCATAGATTGCTTCAAGGCGAGCAGTTCCATCTCGACGTCTGACTTTCCTTCAAAGTTCTTGAATTGTTTATCCAGACTGTCAGTGCTCAGCTCAGCCAGGGCAGCAGCTTTGGCTTCGCGCTCCTGGACTTTTGTTTCCATCTTTTCAATAACTGACATGGCGCCTGAGGAGGTCGTTTTGGACAAGATCTCATTGGCTTTCGAAGTGGCTTGAGCTGCCTTGTCACGAGCAATAAGAACTTGTTTCTTGGTGTAAGCCTTCTGCACTTCAGCTTCGAGGTCGGTCAGTCTCTGACGCAGCGTCACTGTCGACTCTCTCTGCGACTTGAGCTGTGTTTCCAGGTCAGTGGCAGCCTGCACATACTGTTGACGGCGTTGTAGCGCTTGTTTGGCCAGGTCGTCGTTGCCCTGCTGAACCGCCATTGCGGCGCGATTTTGCCAGGTTTCAGCCTGGTCTTTATTCTTCTGAAGTTGCTGCTCGAGCTGCTTTTCGGTGGCAATTGCCTGAGCCACTGCCTGCCTCACCTGAATCAAATTGGATTGCAAATCCTGATAGGTTTGCTCCAGCATGATCTGGGGGTCTTCCATCTTTCCCAAAATCGCGTTGAACATAGCCCTGAACAAGTTACCGAGGCGTTCGAACATTGATTGACAACTCCTTCCAAGTGGACTTTGGTCGCTAGGGTCTGATGATCTCAGTTGTTAGCATTAGTTAAATAAGCATAGCAAACCCTAACTTCTCTTATGCCCACTATTGAGCGCTCTGATCCTCTTTTGGGCAGCGAAAATAACCCGGCGTCTGCTGGAATCGCGCAACCGTGCCATTCGACGCTTGCAAAGCGCACTCAGTCACGAAAAACGTACAAAGTAACGAATTTCGCCTACGATAGTAGTGGGGCGATGAGCCAGGTGGGAACTTCCCAGTTTTTATGGACATTTGAGGCATTCATGGCACTGATTCCGAAGGACATAGCAGACCAGCTGGCAGGTGCGGGTGAGTCGGTGCTGGCTATCGCCGTTCTGGTCGGTCTGGGCGCCTGGGGCGGTTTCTGGTTGGACGGCAAGTTGGATACTGCTCCCTGGTTGGCGATTGTTCTATCGCTTCTCGGTATGTGTCTTGGTTTATGGCGTATGGTGGCGAAGGCCCTGGCTGCTGACAAATCAAGCAAGTAGGTTGCGTTGTTTTACTAGTTTGGTGCAGCGGCATCAGAAACGAAATAGATTCTGATAGCCTTTATGTGCTGCGACTTGCATCTGGTATCATTCCTGGTCGAAGCGGCCTGGTCAGGCAGCCTCAGTCGCAGCTTGGCTGCAAAGACGATCCTGGGATATATCAACGGACATTCGGCGGGACCACATCTAGATGTTAGGCAAGAATCTTTTTCTTTATCAGTTAGGCGTCGGCACTCCCACAGATGCGATCGGCGTCATCCACGCCGACACGATCGGGTTGAGTGCACTGTGTATGCTGGGTATCCTCGGTGTCGGGTCGATGGTGGCAGGAAGCATGCAGGTCGCCGGACCGGGCGGAAAAATGCAGGCGATTGTCGAGGGGCTGTACACTTTCGTCGACGACCTGGCACATGGGCAGATTGGGCATCACTACAAGACTTTCTTCCCTCTGATCGCAGCAATATTTATTTTTGTGTTAACTGGAAACTTCCTCGGAGTTGGTCCTTACAAGCTCTTTGAAGAAATCATTCCGGGCTGGCCGAAGCTCAATGGTGAGACCGGACCGCATGCAGAAGCGTTTGAAATTGCGTCACCGACTACAGATATCAATGTCACGGCAGGGTTAGCTCTTGTTGCCTTGATTGTCTATCTCGGTTCCGGCTTCTGGAAGCATGGTGGCAAGTATGCCAAGACCCTCTTCCTCACACCGATGGCGCCGATCGAAGTTATGGACATGGTGGTGCGCCCTTCCACACTCGCTCTTCGTTTGATGGTTGTAATTACCGCCGACGAGTTGATGCGCGGCGCTTTCTTGCTCATGTGCCCGATCCTGGTTCCGACAGCGATCATGGGATTCGAGCTCTTCATCGGAGTGATTCAGGCTTTCGTATTTGCGCTTCTGACATCGATTTATATCGGACTGACTGTAGCGGAACACCACTAAAGAACCGCGCGAACATGGAGCGCACGCGTCTCGCGTGCATCGTACATGGAGCGCAAACGTCTCGCGTGCATCGGTCATCGCAGTTTCAAAGCGCCACCACTTTTCGCAGATGTCGGGCAGTCTGGGCTGCGTAGACTATGCACGGCTAACGAAAATACAGCTTTTATTAAGGCAACATGCGCTTTAAACAACGCAATAGCGCTGGTTTGACTTGTTATAATTTGAGGCGGCTTGAGGGGAGACTCTCAACTTGCGTGACAACGCAAGGCAGTTGTCTCTAGCGTCATTTGCATGCGCAGCGCTCAAGTCGTCACTCTGTGAGTTCAAAGGAGAACGTTGTGGAACACCAACTCATTGCACAAGCAGCCACTGCTGCAGTAGACCCATCCACTATGGTGAAGTGCGCATCCCTCGTAGGCGCTGGTATCGCTGTTGTAGGCGTTTTCGGTCCTGGAATCGGCATCGGCGTTGCAGGTGCTCGTGCTCTCGAAGGTATGGCTCGTCAACCTGAAATGGCTGGTAAGTTGTTGGCAAACGCCATCATCATCGCCGCTTTGATGGAAGCTCTTGGGCTGCTCGCTTTCGTTGTCGCCATTCTTCTTTACCTGAACGGCACCAAAGTCTAAGTCTTCTCAACAAAACAGTAGAATCCAAGATATGTTTGACTTAAATCTCACCTGCCCGATTTTCGTTGTTATGTTTTTAGGCTTCATGGTCCTTCTCAATGAGATGGTCCTGAAGCCTGTTGGCAAGGCGCTCGCAGACCGGCAAGCGATCATCCGTGGCAACATTGATGCCGCCGCCGCCGCTCGCGAGAAAGCAAACGAAGTGGTGGCACAGTATCACGCTCGCATTCAGACAGCCAATGCTGAAGCGCAGGCGTTGATCACTGAAACGACCACTGCAGCCGAGAAGACTCGTGCTGCCGAACTGAAGAAGGTGTACGACAAGGGTCAAGCAGAGATTCAAGCAGCCCGAGAAAAGCTTGCATCCGAAAGAGGTGTCTTGATAGACGAGCTCGTCGAGCAAGAGAAAGGGCTGGTTGAAAGCATTACTAAGAAACTGATTGGCGACAGCGCCCACATCAGTTTGGATTCAGGCACCATTAAACGTGCCTTGGAGGAAGCTAGATAATGTTTCTGTTTGCAGTTGAATCGGGCGAGCAGTTGTCGGGATATGCCGCGCTCGCACATCTTTTCGAGAACAACGTAATCAACTGGCTGGTGCTGGTTGTTTTGTTGATCATTCTCTGGAACAAAGTAACTCCTGCGATGTTCGCTAAGCGCGAAGAAAGCATCACTACTGCTTTGCGTGAAGCATCTGAGGCTCGTGCGCAGGCTGAAGCGCTCTTGAAAGAGCAAGAAGCCAAAGTCGCCAACGTCGAGCAGGAAGTCGCTAAGAAGAAGACTGATGCTCAGGCTCTAGCCGAAGAGCTGCGCGTGCAACGTCAAAAGCAAACAGAAAAAGATCTCGCTGATCTGACGCTGAAACTGCAAAATCAGATTTCCACGGAACGTGCCGTTGCGGTCACAGAACTTCGTGGCGTCGCAGCAAAAGCGGCTATCCATCTGACTGAACAAGCTTTGCCTTCGATGATGAACGACAGTATCAGAGGTAAATTGCTCAATCAGTTTATGGAGCAGCTTGATAGTTCTACATCGCAGCGATCCAGTCTCTCAGACGAAGATCGTTTGCAAATGAAGACGCACTAGGCAACTGGGAAGCAGGGAAGAGGAATGAAAACAGAATTAGCTACAGTTGCCAGCCAATATGCCGATGCAGTATTGGAACTCGCCGTGAGAGACGGCAACGATGCTCTGGCAGACAAGATTCTCAGCGAATTGGTGGCAATCAATCAAGTCACTACTGACGTTCCTGATCTCGATCTGATTCTCGGACACCCGGGAATTCAGAGCGAAAAGAAAAGAGAGTTGCTCAGCTCGCTTTTCTCCAAGTCTGTAAATGACCTGACTATGCGTCTTTTAGAGCTTCTTCTCGACAAGAGACGTTTGAATCTGCTTCCGGAAATCGAACGTCAATTTCGTCAATCATTGAATAATCGCAAAAATATCGTTGGTGCAAGCCTCGTTTGCGCCGACAAATTGAGTGACTCAGCTGTCGCCGATATCAAGGCGAGATTGACTGAGCATCTCGGAAAGAAACTGGAGCTCGAAGTCAAAGTTGATCCGTCCCTCATAGGCGGTGTTGTCTTGAGACTGGGCGACCAGGTTATCGACGGTAGTCTCAAAGGCAAATTACAGAGCATCGAACGAGCACTACTATCAGTCTAGATTTACTCCCACCGCAACGAGACCGCATCAATACAAGAGGTTAGAACAAAATGGCTATTCGCCCTGATGAAATCACTTCCATCCTTAAGCAACAGCTCGATACGTATCGTTCGACGCTGAACGTCTCCAACGTAGGAAGCGTTCTCAGCGTAGGCGACGGTATCGCCCGTATCTACGGCATGGAAAAAGCCATGGCTGGTGAATTGGTCGAGTTCGACGACGAAGACCGCACCGCTGGAATGGTTCTTAACCTCGAAGAAGACAACGTCGGTGTTGTAATTCTCGGTGAAGGCAGAAAAATCTATGAGGGCATGTCGGTTAAGACGACCGGTCGTATCGCATCGACACCAGTTGGTGAGTGCATGCTCGGACGTATCGTCAATCCGATCGGTCAACCTCTCGACGGCAAGGGACCAATTCAGGCAACTGAATTCAGCCCGATCGAAGTGAAGGCACCAGGTATTGTTCAGCGTAAATCAGTACATGAACCTCTCATGACAGGTATCGCTGCTATCGACGGCATGATTCCAATCGGCCGCGGTCAGCGCGAGCTCATCATCGGCGACCGTCAGACTGGAAAGACTGCCATCGCCATTGATGCCATCATCAACCAGAAGACACAGCCTAATCGTCCAGTTTGCATCTACGTAGCAATCGGTCAGAAAGAAAGCAACATCGGTCGTATTCAAAAGATTCTCGAAGATAACGGCGCCATGGAGTACACGGTAATCGTGGACGCTCCTGCGACATCTTCTCCAGCTATGCAATTCCTGGCACCATATACAGGGGCTGCAATCGGCGAGTACTTTATGCAACGCGGTCAGCATGCACTCTGTGTATATGATGACTTGTCGAAGCATGCTGCTGCTTATCGCGCTATGTCATTGCTGCTCCGTCGCCCACCAGGTCGTGAAGCGTTCCCTGGAGACGTTTTCTATCTCCACAGCCGTTTGCTCGAGCGCGCCGCCAAATTGAGCGACAAGCTTGGTGCCGGCTCTCTCACTGCTTTGCCGATTATCGAAACACAAGCTGGTGACGTATCCGCTTACATTCCGACAAACGTAATTTCCATTACTGACGGTCAGATCTTCCTTGAAACTGACTTGTTCTACGCCGGTGTCAGACCAGCCATCAACGCCGGTATTTCAGTAAGCCGAGTCGGTGGTGCTGCTCAGACTAAAGCGATGAAGTTGGTGGCAGGTAAGTTGAGACTCGACCTGGCTCAGTTCCGCGAATTGGAAGCTTTCGCTCAGTTCGCATCTGACCTGGACAAAGCTACTCAAGACCAGATTCGCCGCGGACAGAAATTGACTGAAGTTCTGAAACAGCCACAGTACAACCCGCTGCTTCTCGCTCAGCAAGTATCTATTCTCTACGCTGCCAACCGTGGTTTGCTGGACGATGTAGAACAGAAAGACATTCCTCGCTTCAAAGAAGAATGGTTCAAGTATCTTTCTGCGCAGGCGAAAGACGTTGAAGCCAAACTCAATGCCGGAGACAAACCGAGCAAAGAAGACGAAGATGCCCTCTACAACGCAATCGTCAAGTTCAAAGAGACTTTCTTCAAAAAGGCTTAGTTCGAGTCAGGGAAGCAGGTAAATGCCAAATCTAAAGGCGATCCGAAACAGGATCAAGAGCGTTCAAGCTACACAAAAAATCACTCGCGCCATGCGACTTGTCGCAGCGGCAAAAGTGCGTCGCGCACAGATGAGAGTGGAAGCCGCCAGGCCGTTCACTACAGCTGTCGTTAAGATGTTGCAAGAGGCTGTTTCTGGAGTAGCGCCGATCGATCTGCAGGGAATGGACATCTTGCAGACGAGAGACGTGAAGTCGGTTGGACTGATCGTCATATCCTCAGACAGAGGGTTGTGCGGTTCTTACAACACGACTGTCTTTCGTGAAGCGATGCAGCGCATAATGCAGTTGCAGAAAGAAGGCAAAGAGGTAAAGCTCATTCTTGTTGGTTTGAAAGCCGCAGGCTTCTTCAAATCGATCAAGATTGAAAAGCTGAAGTCTTATACTTTGTTGCCTGCTGTTCCGAGCATTCAAGAGAGTGAATTGATTGCCGACACTGCCGTGCAATTTTTCCGCGATAAGGTGGTCGATAAGATCGAAATCGTCGGCACTAAATTCATTTCGATGATGAGATCCGAAATCATCAACAGCAATTTCATTCCGGTCAAACTTCCTGAAAAAGCTCAGCATTCAGTGCTTCGTCCTGAGAGATTGTTCGAGCCATCAATCGAAGAAGTGATGCAGAAAGAATTGCTGCCCAAATATTTGCAGAACGTGATCTATCAGACTCTTCTGGAAGCATCGGCCGCTGAGTTAGCCGCTCGAATGAAGGCGATGACAGACGCATCCAACAATGCGCGTGACCTCATTGCTTCGCTCAGTTTGGTATACAACAAAGCGCGTCAGGGAAGCATCACTCAGGAATTGCTTGAAATCGTCGGCGGTGCAGAAGCTCTCAAGGGCTAAGCTCACGTCAATTGACCTGTTCCTTAGCAGAAACTGGCATTCTGCCTTTGCCGAATAGCCCGAAATATATAAGTAACAAGAAAGGGCCCACGGCGCCAAATGCGATGAAGGGCAGAAATGCTGCCGTTGAAATATTGACGTCAATGTAAGAATCGGCCGGCATGGTCTTGTTATAGTGAACGAGAACCGTTTTACCAGCGGGAAAACGGCTGGCGAGGTCTGCGCTGCTTTTCTCATCGAATGACTTGTTGGTGAAAATTTGTCCGGCAGTCAGAAAGGTGTCCTGTACATTGGAAAATGATGCACCGTTGACCGCATATTCATACTGGACTGCAACGGTATAGCCGTTCATGTGTTGGCGGCGCGGCTCGGCCATTCGATCAGTTTTTTTGACAGTGCCGGTAACCGTTGGCCACTCCTGAGCCTGTTTAAACTTCTGGACCAGGCTGTACTGCTCCAGGAAAAATTTCGGGATGAAAATTGCGTAGATGACCACCAGCAACCCACATATCACCTTTGCCGATGTCTGATTCAACTTCGTTTATCCTCCAATGCGCTTCGGTCAGGAAATTTAAATGCTGAGTGATCCTTACCACGCAAAAATTTGATTGAGACGTGCGCGTCTATTCGTTCGCGAAATTTACTTCATTCAAGTCTGGAAACAGTCTAACCATGGATGCTTGACAGCCTCGGGGCAACCGTGAATAAAAGCAAAATTTATAAGCGAAGTAAAGAAGTATGGCCTTATGATTCGCATGTTCAAACCGAGCTACCTTTCCGACAAGGATCGCGACAAAATATGATAAACACCCTCTCATCTCAGACCGGCGTGTCTGTTAAATCAACATACAACGTGAAAAATCTCAAATTAGCAAAGTGGGTATCGGAAGCAATTGCACTGTGTAAACCAGACAAAGTGCACTGGTGTGATGGATCTAAAGAAGAGTACGACACTCTTTGCAAAGAGATGGTCGACAGTGGAATGTTACTCCGTCTTAATCCGGAGTTGCGTCCTAACAGTTTTTTAGCTCGTTCTGATGTCTCTGATGTCGCCAGAGTCGAAGAAAGCACTTACATATGTTCGGAACTGGAAAGTGATGCCGGTCCTACAAACAATTGGATGGCACCAGTTGAAGCAAAAGGAATTTTGACCAACCTGTTCGACGGTTGCATGCGCGGACGCACAATGTACATCATTCCGTTCAGCATGGGCCCGCTCGGTTCGAAAATTGCTCAGATCGGAGTAGAAATCACCGATTCACCATATGTAGTTGCGAGCATGCGCATCATGACTCGCATGGGCAAAGCAGTAATTGATGTGCTCGGTGAAAATGGTGAGTTCGTTCCATGCATGCACACAGTTGGTAAGCCGCTCTCCGTCGGTGAGAAAGACGTAGCCTGGCCATGCAATCCTGAAGTTAAGTACATCTGTCACTTCCCTGAAACTCGCGAAATCTGGTCATACGGCTCCGGATATGGTGGCAATGCTCTGCTTGGCAAAAAATGCTTTGCTTTGAGAATCGCCTCGACAATGGCACGCGAAGAAGGCTGGCTGGCTGAGCACATGCTCATTCTCGGTCTCGAGTCTCCTGAAGGCGTGAAGAAGTACATTGCTGCGGCATTTCCGAGCGCTTGTGGCAAGACCAACCTGGCCATGCTTGTTCCTCCGGCCCCATTGAGCGGCTGGAAAGTCACCACGATCGGTGATGATATCGCCTGGATCAAGCCTGGTGAAGATGGCAAGTTCTATGCCATAAATCCGGAAGCTGGATATTTCGGCGTTGCCCCAGGCACCTCCGTAAAGACGAATCCTAATGCTATCGCCACCCTCAAAGAAAATTGCATCTTCACCAACGTCGCACTGACTCCGGAAGGCGATGTCTGGTGGGAAGGTCTGACTGATACACCGCCTGCGGTACTGACCGATTGGCAGGGGCAGGAATGGACTCCAGGTTGTGGCCGACCAGCGGCTCATCCGAACGCCCGTTTCACAGTATCGACGACGAGCTGCCCATCACTCGACCCCAACTGGGACGACCCAGCTGGCGTGCCTATTAGCGCTTTCGTCTTTGGTGGTCGTCGTGCCACAACTGTGCCGCTAGTAGTTGAGTCGTTGAGCTGGGATGCCGGCGTCTATATGGCAGCCACGCTCGGTTCTGAAACCACTGCAGCCGCAATAGGCAAGGTCGGACAGGTCCGCAGAGACCCAATGGCAATGCTGCCATTCTGTGGCTACAACATGGGCGATTACTTCTCGCACTGGCTGGAGATGGGCGCTCAACTCGAATCAGCACCACCTATTTATTGCGTAAACTGGTTCAGAGTGGATGAGAAAGGCAAATTCATGTGGCCTGGATTCGGTGAGAATCTGCGCGTTCTGAAGTGGATTTTCAACCGGACAGAACAGAAAGCTGATGCCACAAAGACCGAACTGGGTTGGATGCCAGGATTCCAAGATATGGACTGGGTTGGTTGTGATTCAGTGACGGAAGACAAATTCAATAAATTGATGACTGTCGATACGGAACTGTGGCGCAACGAAGTCGAGTCACATAAGGAGTTCTTCGAGAAGCTGGCTAACAAGCTGCCCAAGCAATTCGAAGCGCTAAGAGATCAGCTCCTCGCAGTCTTCCAAGCCTAGGACCCCGAGCCACACTCGGGACCAGCCTGCACCATGGAACGCACTCGTCCCGAGTGCCCCGAAACTCACAAGTCCCGAGTCAAAACGGCACTCGGGACTTCACATATCCAGTACATACGCCATCAGTGTCCGATAGCAATCAACTTAATCACCTTACAAAGAGGTGAAAACTCTGGTAGCCTAGGTCTTACGCAGGTATCACTTTAGCTACTGCAGACTCACAGCTATAATGTCACAATGTTGCAGAGCGGCTTGAACACCAAATCAATCACTGAGACAGTTCGTTCCTCCGAATCGCGAGATGAGGCAGAGGTCACCGCTTGTATTGCGGCCGTGCGTGCGTACCTTGACGCAGAAGCTCAGGAAGCTGCATTGGCAAGCCAGTCGGAACTCCCTCCAGCAACCAACAGCTGGCGGAATGCGTCGCGGCTTGAAGCTGCCGGCATCAAGAAAAAGCTTAAGCCGACCACCAACCTGTGGCGCTTTAGCGGACTTTCGATCGCTCTATGTATCTGGATTTCTATGTTCGCGACAGCTAAGTCAGAGGCAGCTGATCTGCTGCCAGACACGCTTGCCCTCAACAGTGTTTCAGACGCCCGCTATGTGCCTGCTCAGACCAGGTCGAAGCATACGCTCGTGAAAATTGGACTGGCGATAAAGGTCAGCCGGGTCGACATTGAAGCGCTCGACGGAGCACAGGTTCGTGACGCCTCGACTGGTGCCCTGGTTGCCACTCTACCGGCTCAGAGCCTGTGGACCTTGAACATTGATAGCGCCAAAAATATTTCGTTCACCGGTAAAAACAACAACGTTGATGGCGCTCAACTAGCCAGCTCTCAGCCTCCGCCTTCTACAATCAGCAAAGTCGCCTATTTCCCGACAGCTCCGCGTCTCGACACCAACAAGTTTTTGTTGCCGTCGCAGAGCGCTTCTGATACTGCTGACGGTGTCAGCGGCTACATGGTTGTGCCCCGCAATGATAAAAAGGGCAATCAGGTCGTTGTTGTGAACGGTAAGCTCTACCGTGGCGCAGTCTGGCTCAAGCCGGGTGCGCCTGACGGTGCTAGCGATGCCGGCGGTATTACCGTCATTAACATTGTCGATCTCGAGGATTACTTGCTTTCCGTGCTGCCTGGCGAAATGCCGTCAAGTTGGCCGCTGGAGGCTTTGAAGGCTCAGGCAGTGGCCGCCCGTTCGTATGCAATCGCCAACATCGGTAAGCATTCGAAAGAGGGCTACGATCTGCGAGCCACTATCGACGATCAGGTTTACAACGGTGTTTCCAGCGAAAATGCCAACTCCAACCGGGCTGTTGCTGAGACCGAAGGATTGATTCTGAAACATGAAGGCAAGCCGGTTTCAGCTTTTTTCCACAGCACCAGTGGTGGTAGCACTGAAGTAGCCGAGCATGTCTGGGGGCGTCCTGTACCCTACCTGCGCATGGTTCCTGACTACGACGACATGTCGCCGCACTTCGCCTGGAATCGAAAAGTTAAGGTTGATGACATGGCACGAGCTATCGGCGCGGATCTTGGTCCACTGACGTCCTTTTCTATCGTTTCGCGCACTCCCTCCAACAGAGTCAAAGACACCGTGCTGGTGGGCGCCAACGGCTCAAAAACCATCTCGGGCGAGACACTGCGAAAAGTCTTTAAGCTCCCCAGTACCAACTTTAATATCGTTTGCAAAGACAACACTCTGGAATTCCTCGGACGCGGCAATGGTCACGGTCTTGGGCTGTCACAGTGGGGCGCCCGGGCGCTCGCTGAACATGGGTATAATGCAGCTCAGATTCTTACGTATTACTATAAAGACGTATCCGTTGATTATTTGGCCGATTCAGTCGGCATCTGAGGTTACTTTTGCTGGTCCAGTTATTTGCCGTCTTTGTCATGCTTGCAATTCTGAGCACGCTCATTATCGTGCACGAGTGCGGGCACTTTTCAGTTGCCAGGTTTTTCGGGTTCCAGACCCCTGTCTTTGGTTTCGGATTGCCCTTCGGACCGCACTGGGTGGTTGGTAAGAAGTGGGGAACCGAGTTCCGCATTCACGCCTGCCTGCTTGGCGGCTACGTGGCAATTCCTGAGTTGGGCGATGAATCAGCCGCATCTGAAGACGCCTTCGGCGTTCCATTGAAGCCTTTTCGCAAGTTTCCTATCTGGCAAAGAGCCCTGGTAGCCTTTGCTGGTGTGGGTTTTAATATCATCTTTGCTTACCTTGTCATGCTCGTCATGTTCCTGACTTTAGGCGTGCAGTCTCAACCGACTGTGGTCACTAAGCTGATTCCAGCAGATTCAATTGCTGCCAGAGCAGGCATCAAGGTAAACGACACTATTGTTGCCATCAACGGTAAACCGGTTTCCAGTACTGACGAAACAGTGGCGGCTCTGAGCGCTCACCGCAGTGAGTTGGTGCACGTGCAGATCATGCGCGACTACCAGCCGATCACAATCGATGTAACGACCAGTGATAAAGGCAAGGTCGGCATGCAGCTCGAGGGCAAAGGACCGGCGACTTACAAGAAAGTCGAGGGCAATTTCTTCGAGGTCGCTCGCCAGGCTCTGGTCAAACTATGTACCCTGACTTACAGCATGATGAGTGCACTCGGTCAGATGGTCGAAGGTTTGCTCAGTGGCGGTGGCGACAAAGCCTCGCCGGGGCACCCAAAAGTGAGCCTGGGTGACCTGCATGGCGTTTTTGCGGTTATTAAGATTGGGGCGGATATCGCTCAACAAGATTGGACTCAGTTATTCCTTTTCACGATTCTGATCAGCATGGACCTGGCCATCATCAACTTGTTGCCCTGGCCGGCTCTCGATGGCGGACACCTGGCGTTTATGACGTTCGAGGCGATTCGCGGTCGTCCCATGGGCGAACGTGCTCAGGGTGAAATCGTTAAATGGGGTTTTGTCAGCCTGATTGTGCTGATGGTTGTCATAATGGTTAATGACGTCCGTGCGCTGGTCACAGGGCAACTGGAGTACAAGAAGGACAAACAGCAGGAAGACAAAGCCGATAGCAAGACTGGTGATAAGTCACCTGAGAAACCTGCCGGTGAGGCGGGAAAAGCTGCTGTTCAATCGTCACCTGCTGTTGAATCAGCGCCTGCCGTTGATTCAGCGGTAACGGAAAAAGAACCATCCGCTCCGCCTGCTGATGATAGTGCGGCTGAAAAGAAACCTGACGCGGCTCAGTCGCCTGAACCTGCAAAATAGTCTAAATCGAGGAATCACGCCATGCCACTATACGAATACAGATGCCATGACTGCCGAGAAGTTTTCGGTGTGGAACGATCGATGAGTGAAGTTTCCGAGAAGGAAAACTGCACCGCATGCGGTTCATCATCGGTGAATCGCATTTGGAATGCCACGATTCGTGCCGGCGGCACTACACCTGATGTAGGGCAGGGCACGTCACGCGCTTCAAGTGGTGGCGGCGGCGGTGGCGGTTGCGGCTCTTGCAGCACGCATTCATGTGGTACGTGTCATTAGCAGGTAGATGCAGCACGCACTCATGCGGTACCTGTTATTAACAGGTAAGTTCAGTGCACCCTCATCCGGCACCTGTCACTAACAGGTGAATTCACCGCGCACAAGGTCTTCTTCGTCTATGAGGCTGCGCAACTCAGACTCTTCGTCAGGCGGAAACGTGAATGATTCGGAGCTGTTTGGAAAGTCTTTGCTGGTGACATCTTTGGCATAGCTCATGATCGCTTCCTGGCAACTTTCGGCCAGGTTGGCGTAACGACGAACGAAGCGTGGCTTGAAGTCAGTGTATTTGCCCAGCAAGTCATCCGTAACAAGTATCTGTCCGTCTGTGTCGTTGCCTGCGCCGATTCCGATTGTAGGAATCGTCAGTCGATCGGTAATCATTTTAGCCACTATGGACGGTACCATCTCCAGCACTACTGCGAAGGCGCCTGCTCTCTGCAGGGCCATGGCTTCGTGAAACAGTCGGGCTCCTTCTTCAGCCGATCGTCCCTGCACGCGAGTGCCTCCCAGTCCGTGCACCGACTGAGGGGTGAACCCGAGATGTCCCATGACCGGAATTCCCATTCCTACCAGGCGTTCTACGATTTCGAGATTGAGCTTTGTGGCGCCTTCCAGTTTGACCGCCTGAGCATTCGCTTCTTTGATAAATCGACCGGCATTGGTGATCGCCTGAGTGACATCGACCTGGTAGCTCATAAAGGGCAGGTCTGCCACCACGAGAGCTGTCTGCGCACCTCTCGTCACAGCTTTGGTGTGATGCAGCATCTCCTCCATCGTGACAGCATGCGTGGTGCGGTGGCCCAGTGCCACCATGGCCAGGCTGTCACCGACGAGAATCAGGTCTACGCCTGCTCGATCGAGTATCTGGGCGGTCGAATAATCGTAGGCTGTTAAGCAAACAATCTTTCGTTTTTCGGACTTGTACTTTTGTAGCGTGAGGGTCGAAACCGGTTTGCTCATTTTGCCTGCCGTGGTTGCCGAAGTATGAACAATGAGATCATATCAAGTATTTGATGTAATACGTTTTTATATTCTCATTGTTGCCGATTGCGGCTCAGCTGCCCGTTACAGACTGCAATGACCTAATATCCGCGTTTCTTGATCTGCTCCTGTCGAGCTCTTTTTCTCGCTTCCTCTTGCTGCAGTGAAACGATGTGCTTGGGGTCGTAAGGATAGCGACCAGCTACTTCGTGGAATTCCTGATACTTTAAACCTGCATCAGCAGGTAATCCCATCTTCTCCAGAAGATAAGCGAAGTTGTAGATGCAGCCGTCGTATTTAGGTTGCAGTGCCATTGCTGCTTGATACTTTGCAGAAGCGCCGTTTAAGTCGCCCTGCGCTTCCAGCACTGCTCCCAGGTTTTGTGTTGCGTCGAAGTTTTGTGGGTCTAGTTCGAGAACTCGATTGAATGTTTGTTTTGCGCCATCCATATCGCCGTCATCGACTTGCGTGAGACCCTTGCGCACGAGCGCATTTACTTCTTCTGGATCGTACTGATTGCCTTTTCTTTTCTTATTGGCATTGGCGCGCAGAGCCTTTTCCATTTCTGCAATGTGTTTGACTACGTCTGCATTGTTTCGCGTCATGGCAGCGACGTCTTTCCACGCTTCCACGCTGTCTATGTTTCTGCCTTCGAACTCCAGAGATTTTGCTGCCATTGTTCGCATGGCGAGCGGGTCTACGTGAGGCCACTTCTTAGTATCGGTGTAGAGCGGATTGATTTTCGAAGCCTGTTTTATTTCATCGAGACAGCGATTAGGATCGCCCCGGTAGTAGCGAACGCGCGCCAACTCCCAGTGCGCAGGGGCGCATTTTACGTCATTGCTGAGAGCGGTTCTAAACTCAGCTTCCGCCTCATCGAGCTTGCCGTCGGCACAGTAGATGTTACCGAGATGGTAGTGAATGATCGGATTTGTCGGCATCAACTTTTCTGCTGTTTGCAGCTTTTCGATGGAATCATCTATGGTGCCACCCTGACCAGATGTGTAGCGCTCATAGATGGCTAAACCAAGGTCTTTTTGTGCATCAACATAGTTTGGATTTTTTCGCGTCGCAGTTTCGAAAAGGTCGATTGCTTTATCTAAGTCGCCTTTGTCGCGATAAATTTCGCCCAGGTGATAATAAGCATCAGGGTAGTTGGGGTCGATTTTGTTGCATTCCTCGAACATGCGCATTGCTTCAGTGTCTTTGCCTGTTTTTTTGAGGAATATGCCGTAGTTGTTGCGGCAGGGCACGAAGTTGTAATCGAGTTGCAAAGCTGCGCGGAATTTGAGCATGGCATTGTAGTTGTCACCGCTGCGTGCATATGCCAGCGCCATCAAATGACAGATGTTTTTGTCGCCGTGCGAATAGTTTTCCGCTTGACGGCACAGGTTGATGGTGGCGTTGTCATCACCCATCGAAAATGCTTGCAGTGCTTGCTGATAGATGCCGTGTGCCTGCCTCAGTTGCGCGGGCGGCTCGGTGGGGCGATACCATTCGCCCTGGGCAAATACTTGTGTAGTGGTCAAACCCGTAGTCAGCATTAATGCCAAGGATGGCAAGATCTTGCGGGGCATCAATTTACTCCGAAACCTAGCAGAATTTCATAATAACCTATTGCCTGTTGGGCGGCACAGGTAGCATGGCAAGTGAGCCGAACTGCGTGCAACGCAGGCACTGGCGACCCTTGTACTGGCGGTGGCAGACCGGACAGATCAGTACAGGCAATGGCGCGTTCTCCGCCTCGACTGTCTCGATAATCTTCTGTGCTTCAGTTAGCCACTTGTCTGGGTCTGGCGGGGTTTCGAAGGGTTTACCCTGATCGGCGTAGATCCGCTCCAGCTTGGCGATCACATACATGGTTTCGTTGTGCCATCTGCCAAAGTTCTTCATCAAGATAGGCAACGCCCTGGCCAGCAGTGTCTCGACGTCGGTTATTTTGCCCTGGTAATACATTGCGTTGCTCAGCTTGCTCAGCCCGAATGCAATGGCGGCATGTTCTTCGCCTACCAGCTCGATTTTGGTGATTAACGATTCTGTATACACCACTTCAGCTTCAGCGTAGCGTTTTTGCAAGCAGTAGAGATCGCCAAGTCCGTCCAGAGAAACGACTCGCATAGATTTGTTGAGTTGGTAATCAGCTTCGTCGAGTGCCTGACGCCAGAATTGTTCCGCCTCTACGTAGACTCTATTCTCAACTGCCTTTTCAGCGGCAGTTTTGAGCTGTTCCCACTTCGTTGGCCCAAAAGTTTTCTGCTCCACAGCTTGCAGGTCGGAAACGCGCACTTGATGACCCTGTGGAATCAAATTGGCGGCGGTTTTACCGATCGCAAAGGCAGTACTCGGCACGCCGTTCGGGTCGTACGCCGAGTCGGGCATCTTGAACTCGTCCAGCAATTCCAGCGTGATCACTGTTCCTGGGCGAATATCTCTCTTTGCGCGAACCACGAGAATCATATTTAGCTGCTCTTTTGGATTTCAGGTGGTGAAAACAGGTCTGTACTTAGATTATAAGCAGACATTCTGGTGGGCGGCTACTCGAAAGTTTGCGGAAAACTTCTCGGGTTTTTAAGACCTGACAAAAATTGGAGCCTGGATTCATAGTTTTTGGCTACGGTCAGTCCCGCAATGGCGCTAGTGGCGCAACCTGTCTGATTAACAACTCCGAAACAATTTCGGTGTTCAATGCTTTCAGTACGGAACACCTGCTACCGGTAAGCAGCCCGATTCTATAAGTTTTCGCTAGAGGTTCGCCACGCATTGCTGCGTGGCGTTCACTCTTTCTCCTTAAACTCAATTGGATTTCATTTGTATTTGTTGCCGGCGTCTATATCTATCGAAATAGAGCTAGAGACATTTCCTCTTGATTTGCGCAGCAGCACGCCCTGTTACTTCAATCGGACAATCGGAAAAGTATAGGTGTTCGAGAATTTCAGCTTTCCGTCTTGAAATTGTGCGGTGCCGAAGAACGTCAGAGGTTGAAAGGGCAACGTTACTTCAGTTGATGTAGTCAGTTGCACGTAAGGTGATGATTGCGGGTCGGGAGCGCCATTGAATGTTTGATAAACAATAGGGCTTTGCAGAATGGGCTTGCCAACGAAACTAACTGTTTCGTGACCCTTCAAGACAGTCTGTGCCAATTTAGTCGCCTGACCCAGATCTTCGCCCTGTGCCGCTGCTCGTGCAGCATCTCGGCATGCAACATCATTCATATAGGCACCAAATATAATGGCGCTGAGATGTACAGCCAGTATGACGAATACCAACATCATGAACGAGCAGCACGACAGCTCGACGAGTAGAGAGCCGGTTCTATTTCTCTTGTAGGCACCAGTTCTCGACGATTGGACTGATTTTTGCTTGAAACTGCGGTTATACATCTGAGGCCTCATGTGCAATTAGTCTGACCAGGTTGCGAGCTATTTTTGAGAAGGCGCTTCTCAAGTCGGCGCTGTTGGTTACTTCAGTGAAGGTACCTCCATGCCCTGCTATAGCCGCGATACCGCCAGTGGAAGGGTCGCTGTTCTTGTCGTTCAAAATTGCTACTTGCTGGGGAATGATGGCAGGATTTTGCGCTAATCCAACTGTGTAGATTGCGATACCGGCGTCTCTCGCTTCTGCTGCAGCCAGGCGGGCGTTTCGTAGAGGGTCGCTCGTATCGAGCGGACCGCAGGGCAGAGTCGGCTCTCCATCGGTGAAAAGGACGATAGCTTTGACGCTGCCCAGGCGTGATTTGTTTTTGATGTCTTGAACGGCTTCATGAATGGCGCCGCCGATATTTGTGGATCCCATGGCAACGCAGGATTTTATGGATTTATTGACGAGATCATAATTGTTTTGATCGGCTGCATTGCTCACTTTGACGTGGGGAAGTGGAAATCCCTGCTTCTGTCCGTAAGACGAGCTGTCATCGACTGAATACCATGTTTCGGTGCTGTTAGGATCTGCGCCTACAGCCGAGTCGAATGACACCAGCCCGAAGTGTGTATCTGCATCTGTGTTGAGGATGTCGTTGAAGGTAAGCAGTGCGTTTTTTGCATCGTTCATCGGCTGCAACTTGTTTGCTGCTGCGTCCAGATAAGCTTTTTGATAGCCGGGGCGCGGGCTCACAGTGACGGAAGTGTTTGCTTTGCTCGACTTGAAGACAGCGTCATTTTCCAGATTTCCACGCGCTGCTTCGATGAGCGTATTGAGATTGGGAAAACTGTAACCTTGATATTCGAATGAGCTGAAAGTTTGGTTGCCATCAATGTTTACCACCATGTCGGTGAAGGCAGGATAGCCATCCCATGTGAAGGCTGTGCCCGGAGGGTAGTTGCCTGGAGGTTGACCGGCGTCAGGATAGCCGTTCAGTGAGCGCAAGCCGGGCACGCCATATGCTTTGGCCAGATACTCGGTGAAGTACATTTTGCCGTTCCAGTAAGACTCGGTCAGAAGCTGCGGTGCAATGCCGTTCAGGCTGCTGCCGGTGACGTCTGGCTTGACTACGTCGAACAACTTTCCGTTGGCGACGCCATTGTTTCCTGAAATTACCTCGTAGGATATCGAGCCGCCATTCAAGGTCGGGTCCCACTTCCTCTTAACGCAAGAGATTGGAGTCTGGTCGTCCATTGATCCTGATATGTCGAAACAAATCGAGACGTCGAATCTTGGCACCGCACCAGTTGCGATGGCATTGACGGACATTGAATTGATGCCGACGAATTTTCCAAAGGCCAGCGTGGTGACAAGGCTGCCGTAGACGCGCACCACCTTGGCATTGGCGCTGGAGATATCTTCTACCGCGTTTGTGATCGGGTTGCGGAATTCGAAATATACTTTGGATTCGCCGATGTTGACTGCTTTGTCGTCTCTGTTGCTGGCGAGTGCGGTTGACGTTAGCTTGCTGCCGAGGACGAAGTTGCTTTGCATTATTTTCAGCGCTGCTTTGATGGAATTCTGGTGCGCAAGAGTTGTATTGGTGTTGTCCGAACTGGCAAGAGTCGCGACTGCAGCTAGTGATGCTGCGTCACAGGCATTTTGAAGTTCTTGCTTGGCCAGATAGAGACGCGCCACCTCGAAGGTGAAGACCGCGAGTAGCGGCATCACAAAGAACCCTACAATCGATACGAGAGCAAGTACTCCTTGCCCTTTGTTAGATCGAGTTTTTCGAGGCGCGACCGAAAGCGTATTCATGGTTTGAGAATCCTACTTAAATGTTCAGTCCATCAGGACTTTCACAGTATTGACGATCTGAGAGAGTTAAATGCAGAGGAGCCGAAATTCCCGCGATTTGAACGGGCGACGGAATCGGAAGAAATGGGTCGGCTGAACAATCCAACACCACTTCGATCTGGTAAGTGTTTTTACTCACATCTGCAGGCTTGATAAGCGGGCTCACAGTGCGGCTTTGAGCGCCGCTGTCAATGTTTGTGGTCAATATTTGAGTAGTGATTTTAGAGACATGGATGCCGGTGAATTTTTTAGTGACGTCTTCAACACCTTGATTGGCGAGCATCACGCAAGACGGTTTGCTTTCAACTGCTGTCAGGAAAGTTTGCCCGCGGCAAGCTCTCAGGCAGGCAGTGTGAGCGGCTGTGTACAAAAATGTCAGTCTTAATCCGATTGTTGCCAGATTGATCAGGGGAAAAGTGAGCGCGAAAAGAAAGATCCAAACAACGAATGGCAGTTCCATGACACCTGATTGATTCCGCGCTCTCATCTGTGCTTAACGCTCCACGTGGTTAGAGTGGCGATTGTCCCGCTGCATTGCCGGTGGAAAAGGCGTGGAAGAAATCTTGAGCATCACCTCGAGTTGCTTGCGCGCTTGCGGTGAAGTTACAGTGTTCGCTGCTTTCAGGCAGGCATCATGGGCTTGCGTGTTCTGGCGAGCGGCGATGAGACTTTGCACCAGTCCTAGATTGAGCGAGTCTGAAGCCGGGTTGAGTCTGACGCCTTGCTGAAATGCCGCTGAGGCTTCGCTGAACATTGACGCATGCATGTAGCTCTCACCAAGCCAGTAATAGTCATCAGCTGTAACTCCGGCGCTCTGGCAGACCTGACTGTAAAGCTGTTGAGCCACCCGAAATTGCGAGCACTGGTAGTTCTTCTGGGCCGTCAGACGCAGATTGCTGGGGTCGACTACTGGAGTCACCATCGCCAGTTGTGTGCCACCGTTACTGGTGTAACCGTAGCTTGCTGCGCCGGTGCCATATGTACTGATGGAATTCTGAGCATCTGCCGGGCAGTTGAGGAGCGGTGTAATCGCGCATAACGCTATTGCAGTTACGGAAAGCACTTTTGTCATTTTGAAGTTGAGCATAGGGGTAGTCTTCTTAAAATTGAGTTTCGTTGGCTTGACGACTCAGGGCGGCGATATTGACGAATTTTGCGCCGGGCTTGAGTTCGATGGCTCCGCCCGCATCAATGACGGTGGCACCTTCCATTACGGTGGCTTGACCGCCTTTGAATACAAATCCGCTCGCTCCCTTTTGCAAAAGAGCCTGTCCACCAGGGTGAACGACGACTTTGCTATCCGCACCGGCGAAAACCAGATCACACTTTTGTGCAGTGGTTACGGTTCCGGGCTCGGCGAATTTCCATACTTGCTCAGTGCAGGGACTGTTGGGATCATTGTTAGCCGTCGCCGCAGCATCGGTTCGTGTTTTGCTCGATTGACGTGCGTCGGATTGTCGTCCATCCGATTGACGTGAATCTGATTGCCGGGCGTCGGGCTGGGTCGCTTCGGTAACAGGTTTTGCATTCGCTGGTTGCTTTTTGTCGTCAACCGTCAGAATCATTCCCGGCTCCAGTCGGTGGTCTCTCAGTTTCGGATAATATTTGAGATTCAGTTCCACAATACGGTCGATTTCAGCGAAGATTGAACGACCATCAGGACGGTCTTTACCTTGAGCCAATAGCGACCGCTGGGCAATCTTGTAGAGATTATCTCCTCTGACTACCCAGTAGTCACCGTTGGTCGGCATAAACTTCTCGCTGCCGGACCCATGCTTGTCGCTTGCATGTTTTGCGGCTGGTCCCGATAAGTGCTTCACCGCTTCGCTGTGCAAGTTGCTTTGCGCTGCGGTTTTCGCGCTGTTCCTGTCACTTTCGACTGCTTTTTGACTGTAGATGTGGGTTTCGTGATGTGCAGACATGGCTACTTCTTTTTCACTTCGCAATCTACGTCATGTTTCTTTGCCACTGGGTGTGTCACTTTGTGGTGGACGATTGTGCGTTGTTGCTCGACGACTGGTGCGGGCGCAGGTACTGGTTTTGGAGCTTCAACCGGCTTTGGTCGGGTACGTTCGACATCGCTCTGGTCGATTTGCAGTGAAGGCAACTGCAGTGTCGTCTCTTTGCCCGTGTAGACCTGGGCTATTGAGTCGCACGCGCCTGCTTGCTTCAAAGAACTGCCGGCGAACTGAGTGGCTACCGCGCCTGCCAGTTCCGAGACAGGACGAGCCGCAGGGTTTGTGTTGTACTCGCGACCAGCCTGCAAGACTTTGTCCATCATATTGCTTGCTACCATTGCATCGTTCACTGCCGAAGTGCACACGGTCTGCTGTTTTATTACTTCCTGCCGTTTGGCCATGCAGTCTGGGTCTGGTCCGGATTCACCGCCACTGACGCCAATCAAGCCCAGAATATTGACACCGGATGATTTGCTCTTTGTGCATTCGCCGCCGCCAGCCAGTCCCGGTGCATAAGCGTTGGAGTTGAGGAATACCTGTCGATTTGTGATACTGCCGCTGCTGACAGCACTGGCTGAAGCATCTGAAGATGCGCTCGACCCTGGCACAGGTGGTTTACCTGGGGGTTCGACAGGTGGGGTTATCGGTCCATGAGGCTCCGTAGGATTGCTGGTCCGAGGACCCGACATTACGTCGCTATATGCGATTCCCTGACCTTGTGGGCTGTCCTGCCGAGCGTCACTCATCTGCAATCTGTCTGACATTACAACGACTCCTTGTCTCTATCTCTGGATTCCGGGCTGCGTTTCAACTTCGAAACTTATGCCGTCATATTAGAGAGCCGTTTTGTCAAAGCTCGTTCAAAAGTTTGTCAAAATTAGACCACGCACATTAATCTCGGAAGAGTGCATGGGCTGGCAAAATTTTTACCGGGCGAGGGCGTGATACCCTAGCAACAGGCACCCAGTATTTTATGAAACTCACCCTCCCACAAAAAGCGATGATATTAGTGGCGGTGCCGCTGGTCTTTGAGCTGGCTTTTCTCGTTGGTCTTGGCGTGCTTCTCGACCAAGCCGAGCGTGAACGTGCTCAGGAGGCTCATGCTCGTGAGGTCAGTGCCCATTTAAGTGCATTGATGCGTCTGATGCTCGAGCGCGAAACCGGTATCGTCGTCAGGCATTTATCTCAGAATAATCCCAATATCAAATCCAGCTTCGATGAATTGACGCGAGGGATGGTTCATCAATACGAAGTGCTCGAGAACATTTGCAAGGATAACGAGCACGAACGGCTCCAGATGCAAGATTTGACTAAGTTACGGGCCAAAGTAGAAGATCATTTTCTTCGCGCTAAAATCCTCATGGAGCGTGATCAGCAGGTGCAAGCACTGCGGGAATGGATGCAGTTGCAAAAATATATTGGTGAAATTCACAAGGCTCTTGTCAAATTGGTTGACGAGCAGGAAGTGATTCAGGAAGAGAGAAGGGCGGTTCTGAGCCAATACAGAGCACAGATCAACGCTACTTTAGCGGTCGGTTTTTTGATCAACATCATTCTGGCAGTCGGGCTGGCAAGTTATTTCAATCGCGGAACAACAAAGCGCCTTAATGTGCTGATGGATAATACATATCGATTGGCAAGTGGAATGCCGCTGCACGAGCCACTTTCAGGAGCGGACGAAATTGGACGTATCGACTCGACATTCCATCAGATGGCCGACGCACTGAATCAAGCCGAGCAACAGCGTGCTCAGATAGAGCAATTGAAGCAAGAGTTTGTGCAAATGGTGAGCCATGATTTGCGCGCACCTGTGACGTCATTGCAGATGTTTCATTCGCTGCTGGCCAAAGGAGACTTCGGAAAACTGGACGAAGACGGCAAAAAGCATCTTGCCGCTGCCGAAGAAAATACTGAACGCATGTTTACGCTCGTTAGCGATTTGCTCGAGATGGAAAAACTCGAGTCGGGTACGATCACTCTCGACCGTCGCGCCATAGAAGTTGACAGCGTCTTAGAACCGGCAGTAATTGCTGTGCAAGGCGTTGCCAAAAAGCGCGGTGTAGAAGTAGACATCATGGGCCATGACAATCCGAAAATCACGGCTGATCGAGAACGACTGATTCAAGTGGCTGTCAATTTGATTACAAATGCCATCAAGTTTTCACCCGAAAACGGCTCCGTTTTGATCGCCGTGAAAGAACTTCCTGCACAAGTTGAAATCAGGATCTCAGATCAGGGGTCTGGCATCGCTCCTGAGCTGCAGGCTGAGATATTCGAGCGGTTCAAACAATCTGGATCGAAAGAGCAACAGTCTAAAGGCGCCGGTCTGGGGCTGGCAATCGCCAGATCGCTGGTTGAACTTCACGACGGGCGTATCGGTGTCGAGTCGAAGGTTGGAGAAGGCAGCACTTTCTGGTTCCGTGTGCCTCGCGCCCCTGTGGTATAAGATTCTGGTTGGCATTACTCCTGTGGCTCGGAATCGGGAATGGCAAAAATCCTAATAGTCGAAGATGATGCCGAGTTATCGCAACTTGTTAACCGCTGGTTGACCAGTGAGCATCACCTGGTTGAAACTGTCGACGATGGTGCTGATGGCTTATCACGCTTGAAAGCGTATGATTATGACTTGATTGTTCTGGACTGGAATCTGCCCAGTTTGACTGGTCCTGAGATATTGCAGGAGTATCGGCAGGCTGGTGGAACTGCGCCTGTTTTGATGTTGACAGGTAAAAATACAATCGTCGATATTGAAAGTGGTTTCAAGGCTGGTGCCGATGATTATCTGACCAAGCCATTTCATGCTCGCGAACTGACCGTGCGCATAGCGGCATTGTTGCGGCGCAGCCCTAACTACCTTGGTGACGTCTTACGCGCAGGAAGTCTCGAACTGGATCGCGGAAATTACCTGGTTAAGCGCAATGGTGAGGAAATTCAGCTGTTGCCAAAGGAATTTAGTTTGCTTGAATTCTTGATGCGCAATCAGAATCGGGTTTTCTCTTCAGAAATGCTATTGGGCAAGGTCTGGGTCAATGACAGTGAAGCTACAGTAGATGCCCTTACCAGCTGCATGAAGCGATTGCGCAAGAAAATTGATGTGGAAGGTTCACCTCAGCTTATAAAAACCATCCACGGGGTCGGATACAAGTTGGTGCCCGATGCTTAGAACGCGAGTCGGTGCCAGACACGTACGCAAGTTGTGCTTGAGGCATAGATGAAGTTGAAGTGAACGCTGTTACCTTCCGAACTCTTCTACGAGGAAAAGTCGATTGCCTGCATAGGTCGAGCCGATGCCGACCAGGTGCGCCTCCGCGTCCATGATGGCCGGGCGATGCCCTGGTGAATCCATCATTTGTTGGTGCAGAATCTTTATGCCTGCCATACCGCTGTTGCCCACATTGCGTCCAATATTTTCATTCAGAAAATTGCTTATACCGGCTTGCTGTGCACGTTCGATCGCGCCTCGTCCCATTAAATCCTGATGCGGATTATTGTTGGAGTCGCGCACATCGTACTTGCTTGCATTTGCTGCTAAGTAGTCCGCGTAAGATTGAGCAAAACGGCTGAGAACAGGATCTGCTTGCAGTGGTCCGAGCCCCCCTCCAGCGCGACTGCTGTTGAGAAGGGAAAGCATGAGCGAACTGACGCTGCCACCGGCGGAGGGAATCGACAATACGTTTCTGTTCGCAATTGGGCGATTTGCAGAAGCTGATGATGTGCTGCCCGCTGAACCAGATGATGCAGTGCTTGCGGTTGCCACTTCAGCTTGCACTGAACCGCTTTGCACCTGAGGCGAGCCGTTGTTGTCGGTGGCATAGGTGAAGGTAATCGGACCTCGTTTGGCTCGATGCGACAGCCAGCTGTCTACAGCTTTGGCAGAAATCATCGAGTAGTTGTCTATTGTCAAAAGCACCATACCCGGTGACAGATTCATCTTCTTTCCGATATCACCAGTCGGCGCAGAGGTAATGAAAATACCCTGGTTTGCTACTTTGTTTAGCATCACATAGGCCGGCACACAGTTAACGCCCAGCGCATTCGAAAACGCCTGAGCATTAGACGTCCTGTAGGCAAACGATTTGTTTTGTGCATTCGACGCAACACTTTGTGCTGCTATCAGTACGACCGCAAAAATGAGGCTGATGTTTTCAACTTTGAGTTTCACTGGCATTTCATTCCAAATTGACTCAGTCAATTGTATCGCTCCTCGAGACCGGATGGTTGAGAGAAGACGTATGGAAGCCACAGCGGCAGCTCAAAGCAATTTCGGTGAAATCTCTCAATAATCTCAAAGAGATTACCAGGCAATTTCAGGCTGATTTCAGAGCAATTACTCTCTTATTGACCGGAGTTGAGAATCTCTTCCTTCTTCTTTTGCAATCCCATCAAATCTTGAATTGCCAGGCTGCCACCTGCTGCCGATATTGGAATCGAATTTTTGCCGAGCCAATCGCGGAGTTGATATTGGTTGGCGATTGCCTTACCGATGCCGTGGCTTGCCATTTCTGGGAAGCGGGCAATGGTTGCTGCAGGAGCCAGTTGCAACTGTTTCAGAACAGGAGTTTTGATCGGGTCAACGTGCGGGTCGCCGGCCAGGTATTTGTTGCCGAAGAAATCGGAGAACTCGTTGACCTTGGCTTGAGCCTGCATCGGGTCCATGCCACCGGCGATCAATTTGAGCATTGTTGGCTGACCGGCTCCGTATACATGCGTCATCTTCGTGCTGTTGATATCGAACGGAACGTTATCAGGCGTCTTGCCACTGTTGATTGCATCAGCCCAGGTGTCAGAGAGACCTTCAATCTTCGCGTAGTTCTTTCTCAAGTCAGGAAGAATTTCGAAGAAAGTATGTCCTTGCAGACGTGGAAGAGGCGTGTCTACCTGCAGGTTGACCAGATCAGGCAAGAATTTCTTGAACGATTCAAGTGGAATGGTGATCGATTGACCGGGCACGTCTTCGCTGGCGATGACGATGTCGCCTGGCTTGCCTGCGTTCTTCGAATAAGCATCCAGTGCATCGGCGTGTGCCATCAAAGCAGGGTCAGATGTGCCGTCTTTGTTCATCGCCATCTTGCGAATCAAAGCAGCTTGAATCAGTGGTCTGACTTTATCTACCGGGTGAGCTTCGATACCCATCGGATTTTCCGGCGAGCGCATACCCTCGGACATCACTGTTCCGTTGTAGAGTTGTCCACCCTTTCTCAATGCCTGGAAGTATGGAGCGGCTGATTGACCAGTTTCTGCGGCGGCGAGCCAGTCTGCCACTGTTTCGTCTGCCCATGCTTTTGCCAGATTGACGACGATTTCCTTCATCGGCATTTGATCGGGCAGAGGCGGCATGTCGGCTTCGACTGGTTCTGCAGGTGGTGCGCCTGGTTCAGGCTTGGCTTTTGGAATAGTGATCATTTCGTCGGCTTTAGGACCGAGAGCTTTCTCTGCCGCTTGCACCAACTTGGCGTCTCTCACCTGGGGATCGAGTTTGCCTAACTGACCGAATTGATCGTGACCAAACTCGTGACCGTAGATGCCTGAAGTGAGATGTCCTCTCGTGCCGAGATCGCGTACGGGGTACTTGACCAGGTCGATTGGCCAGACCTGCTCTCCGTTCGGTCCGTAGATAGCGCGGACAGTGTGTGGACCCTGGTGAGATGTGATTACTTTTCCAGTCTTTGGATCGCGTCCCACTACCATCTGGTCATCGCTGAGTTCGACCAGCGCCGGCAGAGGCTTCTGCGCCATGGCTTTGATCGGGTCGATACCAGCTTGAATCATATTACGTACATAAGTGGTCTGGTTTTCTGCGGCGTAGATGTTCATACGTCCGATGTGCTGACCATCCGGACCGTTGTTGTAGTTGTGTGCCTGGCTGGTGGCGTCTGAGAGTCGCTTGAACAGTCCTTCGACTTGCATCCAGTTGCGTGGATTGTCGCCTACCTGGTTAGCCAGCTCCATCATTGCGTTTCTGGCGAGCAGGTAGCCGGGGTCGAGTGGTTTGAAATTTTGTTCGGTGGCGGCGTGAACAACTGCAGTGGGTCTTCCGACTGCATCGCGGACTGCACTGGCAGTATCGCTGACGCTGGCTATCTGAGTTTTGATGACGCCTGCCAACTTTGTCATGTTCTCGGCAGTCATCGCTTCGGCTGTGGTGAAGACCTTCTTTCCACCGTTGCCGGCCGCGTCGGCTCCAGGCTTAACGGCTGCATCTGTTGTCGCGACAACATCAGGCTTGGCGCCTTCAGTCAGATGTTCGGGCACAAAGATGCCGTGTTGCTGCTTCCAGCCTGCGATCTGATCCATCGGACCGGTTTGCAGGGCGTCGCCAATCACATTGGGCTTGGCTGCAGGTACTTCTTTTGGATGTCTTCCGGAAAGGAGTGTTTCAACGGTGCCGTCCAGACCATGCGTGTGTCCGTCGCTGCCAACGACTCCCTGTGAATAGATTTTTTCGCTGTATTCATGGCGACCGTGTGCTTTCTCGCTCGAGGTGAGAGCCTCCATGATTGCTTCTTGCGACATGTTTGCGGTTGTCGGCTTGGGCGGGTTGAGCTTGTCACCGAAGCTGCGCATGGTGCCGTCGACTTTGCCAACCAGGTTGCTCAGACCGACTCCGATTGTTGAACTGGTGCCGAGATGTTCTGTCTTCCATCCTTCCAGCGCGCGCCATTGTGTAGGTGCAAATTTTTCGCCCATCACAGGAGTCATGCGTCCTGTGAAGCCTGCGATTTTGCCTGTCAAATAACCATCAACGGCGAATTGACCAAGCCCGTTGCCCATGCTCACAGCGGAATTCATCATCACGTCGTCACCACTCTTGGTGGCAACGTTTTTCCACGCTTCGAAAACTGGAATTGCGGCGTCTTTGGCGAAATAGATTCCCAGTGCAGTTCCTGCAATTGCCTTGAAGGCTCCTGCTTCCGGAAGCGCGACGCGCAGGGCCACACCAAGTGCTCCTGCGGTCAGTACCTTAGTTCCGGTCTCCTGCCAGTTGGCGGGGTCCAGGTCATGTTTGATGGCGTTAATAGCGCCGGGAATGGAGTAGGCCGCACCTTCTAAGGTGACCTGCCCGACACGCAGTGCCTTCGTTCCGAGACTCATATCATTGTTGGTGGCGTCTGCTCTAAGCTTATTGCTTGCATCCTGAGCTTCGGGCGTGTGTGCAGGTTGGTTTTGTACTACATCCTTGATCCCGTTATCGCCCATTTGACTTCCTCCAGTATTTCCGTGGCCACCTGCGCGTATGTAACGGTGAGTTAAGGCAAGCGATTGTGCATCGCTCCCGTCATATTTCCGTTTTCGCTGCAAGGAGAACCGATGTCATGAATTTAACTTATAAAACCAGCCGAGTCACTTGGGAGGATTACGTACTCAGTGGTGAAAGTCCCATGAGGCTCTGAGATAATTGGAAACTTCTTTTACCGTGGGTGCGGATTTTGGAAGAAAAAAGCACACAAACAGCCGCCACAGCCTCTAATTCCGACGACAGAGTTAATGATCGGATTAGAGGATTAATCTTCGGCGCCGCCTGTGGAAACTCTCTCGGCGGTTCCAGTGTCGGTTTGAAATATCGAGATATTTCGGGATTTCGAAGCTCCGGCGTGACCGGCGTGCGCGACTTCGCCGACGCGCTGGCTAAGAGCGGCGTGCCTGAGCACAAAGCCGGTGAGCTGCTTGCTGATTCCCTGCTCGGTCTGGCTCTGGCTGATTCATTAATTGGCAGTCGGGGGCGGCTGGATGAAGCTGACCTGAAGAGACGATTTGCCGCTTTACTCGAGTCTGAAGCTTTCCTCAAGTCCTCGCCTGGCGCAGCCTGTCTGACTGGCTTGAGGAAGATGGTGGACAGTGCCGAACCGGCAGAAACGGGTGCGGAAGCATTGCATCCCAATGTTGCAGCTCGTGTTTTTGCCGCCGGTGCCCTGCCGGGCGGAGAAAAGAGCGATGAGCCGCTCGATGTGGCCGTCAAACAAGCCAGGTTGAGTCACGGCGACCTGCGTTCTGTCGCTTCTGCCGCCGTTATAGCTGATAGCATTCGTTATTTCATAGCCGGCGGAAAGCTTGAAGACGCCGAGCAGGTGCGAGCTTACGTTGGACATGAGTTCCAGGTGGCCCAGGCTGTAGATGAGAGGTTCGCTGAGAATTGGGACGATGTGGCGCCCGATTTGGATTACGCCAATCCTCCGGACGACCTGCCGTATTCCCTTATAAATGTAGAGCCGACCATCACAGAGCTTGTGCCGACAGCGGTGGGAATATTCCTGATTTTCCGCAATGACCCGGAAGAGGCTATATGTGCGGCGGCGCGGTCAGGCGGCGATACCGATACTGTCGCTACTATTGTCGGCGCTCTCTCGGGTGCCTATCACGGAGCTTCGAAGTTGCCGGAGCGCTGGCTTAACAAAATCAATGAAAAGGAAAGGTTGGAAAGTGTAGCGCAGCAATTAGCGGCGCTCTGGATTTAGTTGGACGTACTACTGGAAGCAAAACGAAAAGGGTGAACATTAGATGAGTAAGTTGGCTGATAAAGTCGCAATCGTGACAGGTTCGGGAAGAGGTATTGGCAGAGCGATTGCGGCTGCGTTGCAGGCTGAGGGCGCCAAGATCGTCATCAGCGATATCAACGAAGAGCTTTGCAAAGAGACGAGCGCCGAGCTTTCAAAATCAGGCGATGTAATTGGCGTTGCTTGTAACGTCACAGATACGCCGAGCATTGAGAAAATGGTTGCGCAGGTGATGGAGAAGTGGGGACGCATCGATGTGCTCGTCAACAATGCCGGCATTACTCGTGATGACCTGTTCATGCGTATGGGCGAAGACAAATGGCAAGCTGTTATCGACACCAATTTGACATCGGCTTTCAAGGTCACCAAGCCTGTGCTCAAAGTCATGTCAAAACAACGCTCGGGACGAATCATCAATATCGCCAGCACAACCGGCGTGCATGGAAACTTCGGTCAGTGCAACTATGCTGCTGCCAAGGCTGGATTGATCGGCTTCACTAAAACGATCGCGCTTGAATATGCATCAAGACAGATCACATCCAACGCTGTTGCGCCAGGATTCATCGATACTCCGATGACGGCTGCCCTGGGCGAAGAAAACATCAAAAAATACGTCGAGCGTATTCCGCTCGGTCGCATGGGCACCCCAGACGATATCGCCGGAGCTGTTGTTTTCTTTGCAGCCTACGCACCTTACGTAACAGGCACCGTGCTTGAAGTAAACGGCGGTTTGTACACATAAAATCTCTCGTCCTGGTAAAAACTCACAAGAACCCAAAGACTTCAGACTTTGGGTTCTTGTGCAAATCATCTTTGAATTCTTGCGTACATCAACTGGTATCCCAATGGTCAACTTAGTTCCACTCTTAGCGGTTCTCGGCTCAATCATTTCATTGTGCGTCGGCACGTCTTTTGGTAAGTCGCTTTTCCCCATCATTGGACCATCAGGCACTGCCGCTGTGCGTGTCATATTCGGCTCGGTCGTTCTGGTGGCCTTCTTCAGACCATGGCGGCAACCCATCCCACGCAAGTCTATAAAGGTGATCGCTCTTTATGGGCTCGTGCTCGCCATCATGAATTCGATATTCTACGAATCGATTCAGCGTTTGCCTCTCGGAATTGCCATTGCCATTGAGTTCACGGGACCACTTACTGTGGCCATTGTTTCATCGAGACGGGCAATAGACTTTGTCTGGATAGTTCTGGCGGCGCTCGGGCTGGCATTATTACTGCCTCTGTCACCAGGTTCGGTGGCACTGGATGCGCTCGGTATTGTCTTTGCATTTGCTGCCGCCGCGCTCTGGGCCTTCTACATTATTCTTGGCAAGAAAATGGCCGACCTGCCTTCCGGTCAGGCGACCGCGCTCGGTGTTGTCTGCGCCGCGCTCGTGCTTCTGCCGGTGGGCGTAATCAAGGTCGGACCGCACCTCACTGATCCGCGGGTTCTTCTGGGCGGGTTCGGCGTCTGTCTTGCCTCCAGTGCCATTCCCTACAGTCTTGAAATGTGGGCGATGAAAAAATTGCCGAAAAATACCTTCAGCATCTTGTTGAGCATGGAGCCAGCGGTCGGCGCGCTGTCAGGTATGTTTGTGCTGCACGAGATACTCACACCGATGCAATGGATGGCTGTTTGCAGTGTGATGGTGGCATCCATCGGCACGACCCTGACGGCACGGAGTGCGCCGGCTAAAGCTGGTGAAGAACTCGACATCGTTGCTGTTCCCGCCGACATTCTCTAATTTCAAAATCATTCTTTGACATCGACTCAGTAGTTCACTGCATGCGGTGGCGGTGATTCGCCGCGAGGATTCCCCCTCATTTCTTTCTGGGCATGCAATTTCTACAACTTTTATATGTTCAGTGCTGATAATGCCGATCGTAACGCAGTCGTTTCAAAAACGTGGTGGCATCATGGACATGTGGCTCATTCTGCTTCTTTTAACCGCTATGGCGGGCATCATGGGTTGGGGAATGACCGCCTTTGTAAACGCGGTTTTGTGGTTTTGTGATTGGTCTGACGGTACACCTATCAACTGGGGGATGGATCTGGGTCTCACTTTAGCTGTGCCGTTTGCCTGGATTTTTGCTCTTGTAGAGATTGCCTGCGTTTACTGGAAGTAAGATATTGACAACCCTGTCTATTAAATCTAAGAAAAGATGGTCCAAATTGATGTCCGGAACGACGCGCTTGAATTCCGTTCTCTTGACGTCCCTGGTGCCAAACCAATATCTGCTGTATGTATAGATTCACAAGTGATTGCGATTCATTACTTAACGAGAGCGTGCATGCTTGGCAGTTTTTCGCATTGATCATCCTTAAAGCAAAGAATGTACCGATGAAACGACCTTTCTCGATGCGACGTGATATTCTAGTTCGCCTTGACACAAGTGTGGCCAGCGCGTCTTGTTAGCGTTTTGGTTAAGGGGGATAGAACAAATATGGATGAGAAGGAAGCCTTCGAGAGAGTAAAGAAGGTGGCCGTTGCCCAATTGAATGTGAATGCTGACGAAGTCACGATGGAAGCCAGTTTCACCAAAGACCTTGGTGCAGATTCCCTCGACACAGTCGAATTGGTCATGGCTTTGGAAGAAGAATTCGGTATGGAAATACCGGACGAGGATGCCGAAAAAATTACCACTGTCGGTGAAGCTGTCAAATACATTTCGTCGCATATCTAACATCTCCGAACGTTCCCAAGGTCAACTTCATGTTGATATGGAACGGTCGGGTGCGGCACATATTTTGATGGCTTCGGGAATCTCTCCGAGGAAAGTCAACGCAGTTCGCTGCTCGACTTAAACAAGCTACGAATGACAAAAGAACGCGTCGTTGTGACAGGTATTGGCGCAGTCTCTGCAGTAGGGACTGGCATAGAAGAATTTTGGAAGGGCATCGTACAGGGCCGTTCCGGAGTCAAACGTGTCACCACAGCCAGAGTCAAAGAGGAGATGCAATCGGCGTGCAAAATTGCCGCCGAAATCGTCGACTTTGATGCATCGAAATATTTAGAACCAAAACAGGTTCGGCGCACGGATCGCTTTATCCAGTTTGCAGTCGCGGCAGCTCAATTGGCTGTGGACGACGCGAAACTGGACATGAAGCAAGAAGATCCGACCCGCGTCGGCGTTGTCGTTGGATCTGCTGCTGGTGGATTCGAAACAATCGAGCAGCAGTATCGTGTTTTGATGGAGCGCGGACCGGATCGTTGTTCACCATTTACGGTGCCGATGTTGATCGTCAATATGGCGGCCGGATGGGTATCGATTCTGCATAATGCCAAGGGTCCGAACTCATGCACTGTCACAGCTTGCGCGACCTCGGCTAATTCCATCGGTGATGCCTATATGATGATCGAGCGTGGCGACGCTGATGTCATGTTTGCAGGTGGAAGTGAAGCACCTATTACAGCCCTGTGTATGGCGGGGTTCTCCTCCGCTCGCACATTGTCGACTCGCAATAACGAGCCTGAAAGAGCCAGCCGTCCCTTTGACAAAGACAGAGATGGCTTTGTAATGGGTGAAGGCGGCGCCATTTTGATTTTGGAATCTCTTTCGCACGCGCAGAAACGTGGCGCAAAGATTCTCGCTGAGTTAGTCGGTTATGGTATGACGGGCGATGCCTGGGATATCGTTCAGCCCTGTGCTGACGGTAACGGTGCCGCACGTGCCATGCAGGCTGCTCTCAAGCAAGCCGGCATGAAACCGGAAGATGTTAACTACATCAATGCTCATGGCACTTCGACGCCTCTTGGTGATCGCGCTGAAACAACAGCGATCAAATCGGTTTTTGGTGAGCATGCCACAAAGCACAAGTTAGCAGTCAGTTCGAGCAAATCGATGACAGGCCACTTGCTCGGTGCTGCTGGTGCTCTTGAGGCAGCAGTATGCATCATGGCAATAAACGATTCTATTTTGCCGCCCACCATAAATCTGGATAATCCAGACCCTGAGTGCGATCTGGATTACGTTGCCAATGTCGCTCGCAAGGGTGTCAACATTGATGTGGCGTTGTCAAACAGTTTCGGATTTGGCGGCCACAACGCTTGTTTGTTGTTCAAGAAATTTAAGAGTTAGCTATCACATGACTGCGGCAAAGAGTGAACTAGTCGGCAGAAGCATCAGTGAGCTACGCAAACTTCTCAAAGATAAATCAGTTTCGAGCGTAGAAATCTTGCGCGCTCATCAAGAGCACATCGCCAAGCAAGATGGAGATATTCAGGCTTTCATCACGCTCACGCCGGAGTTAGCTGAAGAGCAAGCGAAGAAAGTTGATGCTGCTATCGCGCGCGGTGATGAACTGCCCCTATTGGGTGGTATTCCCGTCGCTATCAAAGACAACATGTGTGTGCCTGGATACAAGACCACATGCGCCAGCAAAATACTTGCCGACTTCGAACCGCCTTATCAGGCAACAGCAATAAGCCGTCTCTTTGAAGCCGGAGCGCTATGCGTCGGCAAAACAAACATGGATGAGTTTGCGATGGGATCATCGACAGAAAATTCATCGGTGAAACCGACCTACAATCCATGGAACAAAGACTATGTGCCAGGCGGATCTTCGGGTGGATCTGCTGCTGCTGTATCGGCGGGTTTCTCAGTTGTTTCGTTAGGCTCTGATACCGGCGGCTCGATAAGACAACCCGCTTCACTGTGCGGCGTTGTCGGTATGAAGCCTACATATGGCACAGTCTCTCGCTTTGGACTGGTGGCATTCGCTTCCAGCCTGGATCAAATTGGACCGTTTGCTCGCAGTGTTGAAGATGCTGCCATCACCCTTAGTGTCATCGCCGGACATGATAAACGCGATTCGACATCTCTGTCGCAATACGGCTTCGGTGAAATCGATTATGCGCAGGGGCTGAGAGAGCGGTCAGCACAAGATCTCGTTGGCGGTTTAAAGATTGGCATCATCAAAGAATTGCAGGGTGATGGCATTGATGCCGATGTTAGAAAAACTGTTCAAGATACTGCCGAGATTTTTACAAAGCTTGGTGCAAGGGTTGAGGAAGTCTCCATTCCCACAGCCAAAAATGCTCTTCCGGTCTATTACATCATCGCCACTGCCGAAGCAAGCGCGAACCTGTCGCGTTATGATGGGGTCAGGTACGGCTTCAGAGATGAAAATGCCCAGGACATTCTATCGATGTACATGGAGACGCGCTCTCAGGGCTTCGGTCCTGAAGTCAAACGCAGAATCATGCTCGGAACCTATGCGCTCAGCTCTGGTTATTACGATGCCTACTACAAAAAGGCTCAGCAGGTGCGGCGCTTGATGAAGGAAGACTTCAATAAAGTGTTCAGCCAGTACGATCTGGTCATCTGCCCTACTTCGCCTACGGTTGCTTTTAAGGTGGGAGAGAAGACTTCTGATCCTCTCGCTATGTACCTGGCAGATATAGCAACAATTCCTGCGAACCTGGCGGGACTGCCAGGTATCTCGGTGCCGGCCGGATTTGGCGCCCATGGATTACCGATAGGAATCCAGATTCTGGGTAATACATTATCAGACGCACTGGTGCTCAAAGCGGCAGCTGCTTTCGAAAAGACCACGGAGTTCCATATCAAGCAGCCACCAATGCTGCTTGCCGCAGGTAAGTAATGGGGAGAAAAATCAATGAAGAGAAAGATTGAATTGCTCGCAGCCCTGGCAATCGTAGTCTCTATGACCGCGCCGGCGCTGGCACAAGGCAATTTTTTCGGGTCGGGTGCAGCTACTCCTCCAGGTGCGGTTGGCAATGTGGATGGTGACGACACCGGTAATAACTCGAGCAATTCGTTGTCGAAGCCTTCTTCAAACTCATCAAACTCTCCCGGTCTGGCTCCAGGACCGACCGGAGGTGATTACACTTCCGACGAAAAGCGCATGCAGAGGAAGTACAAAGATAACGTCAAGCACGCCAAAGATTTGATTGCAAAAGGCGAATCGATGATGAAGAGCTGCAATGGCAACGTGAACCATAAGGACTACAAAAAAGGCAAGATCTACAAAGAGATTGGCGAAAAGTCTCTGGCTGATTTGACTGCCAACAATCCTTTCCCTGAGCTGGAAAAGCCAGTCAAGGCCGGCAAGTCGAAAGACTCCAACAAGCAGGAACTCTAATATAATCCGTCGCGTACAGCATGGAACGCACTCGTCCCGAGTGCAAATGGAACGCACTCGTCCCGAGTGCAAATGGAACGCACTCGTCCCGAGTGCAAATGGAACGCACTCGTCCCGAGTGCATCACTCACTAACCTGTTAAGGCCTGCGAATCAAACCACTTGATAGATTCAAGCGCAATCCTGACCTGCCTGTAATAAGACTGATACGCCATTAGAGGAGCCTGGAAAAACACTTCCTGCAACTCCTGACCGCCTTTGTTGACATTGATGTAGACGTTGAGAAACTTGGTCACTTCCTCTTCGTTGTGCGCGTTGAACAAGCCTTCGATCATCATCACTGGTCTTTGTTGTACGTTCAATACGCGTCCCTGCAAAAGGTTGCAGCGTGCTGCGTATCTGCTTTTAGGCGGGTTTAAATTGACATATTGATTGTCGCCTACCGTTGGTCCGAGTACGTTTCGCAGGGCTACAATGTGTTCCGATTTCAACGCGATAACATGTTGAGACGCTTGTTTTAGAAGGGTGCTGAAGTAAGTGGCGTCGCTGATCGAGACCTTATCGCCGCGACAAAAGACACGTAGTTCGATTTTGGGATTAGCTATCGGGCTGAAGGTAGTCAGCATCCACTCTCCACCGTGTGAAAATGAGGTGCTGGCAACGCGCCAGCCGTGCGGGAGCTGAAATGTGTGGATCGCCCCCAGATGCCTGTTCTTGTATCCTGAGAAAATCATTCCATCGCCGATGAGCTGTCCATCAGCGCTTTGGTAGATTGTCGAATCGGCAAAGTTGATTAAATCCATCGCAAAATTACCTGAGTTTGTCCGCTCACGCCACGCAACTTTTAGGTTGATGTTTCGATGTTAAATGATAATTGTGTTCGAAAAGTGACTCACTAAAATCGATGTATTCCGTCAAAAACATCCTGCTAAGATCATGTCTGGTCCGTGCATGTCAGGAGAAACGTTGATGAAACGCCAGTTTTTGGCAGGTTTGCTTGCGCTTGTAATGAGTATGAGCTGCGCTTCTCGCTCGTTCGCTGTAGAGTCTGCTGCCGACACCAAACAAGGCGCAGATCCCTGGTGGAAGCATGCTGTTATTTACGAGATCTATCCGCGCAGTTTTTGTGATTCCAACGGTGACGGCACTGGTGACCTTAAGGGAATCACGTCGAAACTGGACTATCTCAAGAGCCTTGGCGTAGACGCCCTCTGGTTGACTCCTTGTTATCCGTCGCCGCAGGTAGATTTTGGCTACGACATCTCCGACTACACTGCTATTGCGCCAGAATATGGAACTCTGGCTGATTTCGACGAACTGGTTGCAGAAGCTAAGAAGCGAAACATCAAAATAATCATGGATATGGTGCTGAATCATACCTCCGACAAACATCCATGGTTCTTAGAATCAAGTTCTTCAAAAGACAATCCGAAGCGTGATTGGTACATCTGGCGTGATGGAGTAGGAGATTCCACACCGCCTAACAATTGGACTTCTATCTTCGGGCACTCTGCGTGGAAATTTGATCCCAAAACTAACCAGTACTATTACCATTTGTTCTATCCAGAGCAGCCAGACTTGAACTGGCGCAATCCGGAAGTTCGCACTGCTATGTATGATGCAGCCAGATTCTGGTTGGATCGTGGCGTTGCCGGATTTAGATTGGATGCGATCATGGCCTTATTCGAAGAACCAGACCTGCCTGATAATCCTGTTTTACCGGGCAAGAACAAGTTTGGCGATCAAAATACTGATTGGATTCACAACGATCGTTTGCCCGAAGTTCACGATGTACTCAAGGAGTTGCGCAAGGTTGTGGACTCCTATCCAGATAATCGCGTGCTTATCGGAGAGACAGGTGGACGCGATATTGCTGATTTGTGCACGACGTACGGAAAGAACATGGATGAAATTCAACTGCCGATGAATTTCTTCTTTGCCTACATTAATAAGCTTTCCGCACCCGACTTCCGCGCTCGCATTGCCGAATGGGATCAGAATCCTTCTAAAGGATGGCCTGTTTACCTGTTTAGCAATCACGATCAGATTCGCCATTACGTCAGATATGGGGACAAAGTTCACAACGATGATATCGCTAAGTTGACTGCCACCATGCTGTTGACGCTTAGGGGCACACCGCTTCTGTACTATGGCGAAGAGCTAGGCATGGAGAACAACGATCCAAAAACGAAAGAAGCTGTTCAGGACCCGATTGGAAAATTGGGATGGCCGGACGAGATCGGTCGTGATGGTGAGCGCACTCCGATGCAGTGGAATACTTCTCAGAATGCCGGGTTTACCAGCGGTCCTCGCTCCTGGTTGCCTTGTCCAGACAGTTACAAGACATACAATGTTGTATCTGAAGAAGCCGACAAGAATTCAATTCTGAACTTCTACAAAGAGTTGATTCGTTTGCGTAGAACTGAAGA
This sequence comes from Candidatus Melainabacteria bacterium, assembly GCA_003963305.1. Classification (NCBI taxonomy): domain Bacteria; kingdom Bacillati; phylum Candidatus Melainabacteria; species Candidatus Melainabacteria bacterium. The sequence continues at coordinate 211,513 of RXJR01000009.1, forward strand.
TGCCCTCATCAACGGTGATTACAGGGCAGTCGACGATGACAAGGAAGTTTTGTCTTACGTGCGCCGCGGTGAGAAGAAGAGCATCTTAGTGGCACTGAATATGACACCAGAAACGAAAGTCATGAAATATGATCTGAAACCTTTTGGTATCAATTCGAACTCGGCGACGACTTTATTGGCTTCACCCAGGAGCAAATCGAGCAGCGCCAGTTTGAGCCACCTGACTCTGCCTCCATTTGGGGTGTACATAGGTCAAGTGCAGTAAGTAAGCAAGCGACAGCTCAAAACGAGTGAAGCAGGTCCATAATGGCGGGCTCTGAGTGGGCTTTCTTATAGATGCGGTTGATTTCTTCGACGCGATTCATAAAGAGAGCAGATTCAGTGGTTTTGCCCAGTTTGGACGTGATATCTGAGAGATATGCGTATAAAGAGGCGACCTGAAAGCTCTTGGGACCCCAGCACTCTTCGGCATAGAACAACGCATCCATGTAGAGCTTTTCGGCTTCGCGATAGCTTTCTCCACGCGCAGCGAGGTCTCCGGCAGCAGTTAGCACCATTGCAATCATGTCTGCCGATATGTTCATCGTCGGTCTCCGGAGTTTCCGCCTTTCTCTAATATACCCAGATTATCGGAACTTGTGCGGTTATTTCCCAGGGGTCTTGGAGATTTTGAGCAAGCTACCGCATTACGATCTTGGAATCCCATTTCTCATGTTCTATCTTCCACTGACCATTTTCAAGGGTCAGTTCGATTTCGCCAGTTGTGGATTCACTGACCTTGTATCTGGGGTTTTGCTTGGCTGTGTCACGTGGTTTGGCGATAGCCTTGAGAATCGCGCTGGTGCCGTTCACCTGTTCGCTGGTGACTATTACCTCTTTTGGCAGACTGGCTTTGAACAGGGGAAATATGAAATTCAACTCTTCTTTTGACATGGGTTTGTCATGTGCAATCGATGTTTGCGATCGAACCTGATACAAGTCTGTGTAGCTGGTTGCCGCTAGTTCTTTCTTGTGTAATTCCATGTAGCAGGCAGTGGGTGAACTCTGCTGAGCATTGACCGCACCTGAGGCGCCCAGTTGAAAAATAATGCTCAAAATCACCACATTAAAGCGGTTCATACGTCCCTCCGAACCAAAATCTTCTTACGAGTCTTTTACGGTTCAGTTGGAAAAATTAGCGGTGGCGATATGTAATGGAGTTTCGGCATGCTCAGGCCGGTGAAAGGGTCTGCTCAGCCAGTGCCGCTATACGGCTGAGCACCTCATCTATGTCGGCGTTAGAGATGCCGTAGTGTGTGACAGCTCTAATGCCGAGTCTTTGCTCTATGCCGACCAGAACTCCGCTCTCTTGCAGTTGTTGCTGGAGCGCAGTCCTGCTTATATGCGGGATGGCGCTGTCGAAAAAGACCATGTTTGTTTTAGTCTGAGTGGGATCGACTTTGATATGCGGCAGTTTGGATAAACCATTGGCAAGCCGCAGTGCTGTTTCGTGGTCCTCAGGCAAGCGGTCTATCATTTTATCCAGCGCCACATGGCACGCTGCGGCCAGAATACCAACCTGACGCATACCACCGCCAAGCAATTTACGCATGCGTTTGGCTTCCCTTACGAATTGTTCGCTTCCACAAACCATTGATCCCGCCGGAGCAGCCAGCCCCTTTGAAAAGCAAAATTGGACAGAATCGAAGTTTTTTGCTAATTGTGCTGGTGTTATATTCAGTGCCAAGCAGGCGTTGAACATTCTGGCGCCGTCGAGATGTAGTTTCAAATGATGACGATCGGCGATTCCCCGCACTTCTTCAATATAATCAAGCTTGATTGGGTGTCCGTTCCAGGTGTTTTCCAGGCAAATCAATTTTGTTCTTGCACAGTGAATATTGTCCGGATTAATCGCAGCTTCAATCGCTGAAGTGTGAATCGAACCATCTGCAAGATTCGGAAGCGTTTTCAAACTGATCCCACCCAGGACGGAAGCGCCGTTTTGCTCCCATAAGTTGATATGGCTTGATTCGCCGATGATGGCTTGATCGCCGCGACCGCAGTGCACCAGCAGCGATATCAAGTTGCCCATCGTGCCGCTGCTGACGAATAGTGCTTTTTCTTTACCTAGCAGTTCTGCTACGCGTTCCTGCAGGGCATTAACCGTTGGGTCTTCGTCGTAAACGTCGTCACCAACCTCTGCATTGAAAATCGCGTTTCTCATCTCTGGCGAGGGCACTGTTACAGTGTCGCTTCGAAGGTCGATCGTTCTCATCTCTAAGCTCCTGAAATCGTCTGCATTGCATTAAGATTGGCGTCTTTCCATTGACTAATAGTATCGCTGCAATGCAAAATACTATCCCTGAATTGAGTATTTATGACGAAATTAGCGGTTCACAAGGTATTAATCAATGCCCCAATCGAGAAGGTTTGGGAGAAACTTGTCGACTGGGAAAATTGGACCAAGTGGGATAAGGGGATGAAATCCATTCGCTTCAAGGAGCCGCTGGCGCTTCATTCGAAAGGAAAAATAAATCTCGGACCGGGTCTTAACGCCACACTGGTAATTACCGAATTTGAGCCTGGAACATTCTATAGAAGTGAGTTCAAGCTCTTTGGTTCGCGATATGAATTTGAACATCACCTTGAGAGTGCCGCCAGATTTACATTGGTGACATTCCGTATCAATGCGGAAGGCTTTTTTGCTGAAGCTATGCACTTGTTCTTGATGGCTAAATTTGGCGAAGTGTTGCCGCAATGGATGGATAACTTCAAGCAGCTAGTCGAGCTGGGAAAAGTCGACCCAGTACTGAGGCGGCAGAATAGCTCAGTTGAAATAGAATAGCTGCCGAGTGTAGCAATTGTTCGCAACTAAATAGACACAATTGGCATTTAGGATCTTAATTACTCGCGATTACCTTTCAGGACACAACAGCGAGGGTTAGCAGATCTGCTTCGGCTACTGTCACATCGTGTGACGGTGCTGGATTCCACGTGAGGTTTTTTCATGTCCAATGATGCACCAGCTGAACCGAAAAAAGTTCAAGAGGTGCAGCAGCACCAGGCTCTGGATAAGCCTGATCTGAACTCGGTACGAGATACTCTCGTTGCTGGTCATGGAGACGATTCTTATCGTCAGGCTTTCGCTGGTCTCTCGCCTGACGAAGCAGAGAAGAAAGTCGTGAAATTAGGATTTCCGAAGAGTTCCGATGTGGCGAATTACAATGGCAGTCCAGAATCTGGTAAAGATTGTTCGGAACAGTTCAAAGGCATTTCGGAAAAGCAGGCCCTTGCTGATTACACGTCTACTTTGAGGAACGCTGGATTTACGAAGAGTGAGGCAGAGGACCTTGCTCTGAAAAGCATGGACAGATTGAAGTCTATAAAAGCCGGCGGCGATGACCATCTCAGGGGTACTCCGGCGGAGCAACTGGCTCGTATTAACAAAGCCATGTGCGACATCTTGGACAAGAATGGCGTTAAGGACGGCAAACTTTTCGACGGTCAAATTGATTATTCGACAATCTTCGGTCGCAAAAACACAGTTAAGGATTTGGCCTGTCGGATTGCCGATCCGCCGCGATTCGTTGTTCAAGGCGATCACTTCAGCTGTGTCCTGGAGTCGGAATTAAAGCAAAAGCTCGAAGCTGGGGACGTGGCTGAAGTGGCGGAATTGACTGCTTCTGTAGTGAACAATGGCTTTGCGCAAGTCAAGCAATTGGATGGCAAAACGAGAATTGTGCACGTCGATAGCTCCAGCTTCAAACCTGATGCTGAATCGAGTCTTGCCTTCAATCCCCAGTATCATGGCGATAAAGGCAAGCGCGGAGCGGCTGGACATGTCTGGGATGCGCTTGCTGGACAGACTATGGCCGATTTGAAATCGGAGCGGGCGGGCCTTCCTACATCAGCAGACGGCATCGGTAAAGCTAGCTACGTGTACATGGCTGCACATTCGGAGAATTATGGCGTCAAAACTAAGACTGGCGAAGGCTTATTCAAGAAGTCCGGTAATGGTTATGTATTTAAGGAAGACAATCCGGGCGCGGCATTGTGGGATGTTGCGCATCTCAATAAAGCTCTTGGCGGACATGATGGTGCTGTCTTCGTTCATCAGAAATTGGCTGGTTCAGACAGACCGCCAGCAGGAAAGGGCTTTCCACCCGACCTGCATATCACCACATTTAGTGGCACCGACGATCTGCGCAACAAGCTTGCTGACTTTCAAGGAAAGACAGGGCAATCGGCTCAGATTTGCGTAGACGCTCCTTATCTGCCGGGCGGCGGGGCGGACGGGCATGGATTACACGCGATGAATATATCCTTGAATAAAGATCGCACAAGATCATTCCGTTTGGATAATAATTGGCCGAAGGACAAAGATCTCGATGTAGTCTCGGATTCGGCGGTTGATAAGGCAACGAATCCGGATAAATGGATATCTGCTGGAAGACCGACGGCGGATACAATCTTCAGACCGGGCTCTGGTACCAACCCTAATGAAACCGCTGCCGAAGCGGATAAACGACGAGCTGAAGAAAGCAAACGCAAGGAGATCGAGTTAGAGGAAGAGCGCAAAAGAAAGGAAGAGCAACGCAAGAAAGAAGAAAAGGAAACTGCTGAGCGCCTGAAAAAGGAAGAGGAACAACTAGCCAAAGTCGCGAAGGAACAGCGCGATCTCTACCTCAAGCAGCTGCAATTGCAGAAAGAATTAGATGAGAAGCAATATGCGGAACGCCTGGTGGCACACCATATTACGCCGATGGTTACCCCAGTCTAAGGCTCTTCGTAGAATTGCTCTGAGTCTTGCTCGGCAGTCGGCTGTTGTGCGGACAGTTCTTGCTGCGCCGGCTGACTGGCTGGTTTTTGTTCAGTTGGATTTGCGTATGGCGACTGCGATGCATACGGTTGCTGCCAAACCGCTGGGTTCTGCCCGGGTTGGTTTTGCAGCTGCTGTAGATGAGGAAATAAGTTGTGTGTTTGTGGCGTCTGCGGTGCAGTAGGTTGGGGCACCGTATTCGGTGTGACCGGCTGTGCTGCAGATGATGGTTGCTGTGCTGTTTGCTGCTGGTTCTGAGTCGGAGAGGGGAACGCACGTTGCTGTTGCGAGAATTGTGAGTTCGGCTGCGGTTGCTGCGGCAGAGGCTGAGAGATGTGCTGCGCTGGAGATTGTTGCTGCGGCAGGGGCTGAGAGATGTGCTGCGCTGGAGCTTGTTGCTGCGGTAGGGGCTGGGAGATATGCTGTCCCGAAGCTTGTTGCTGCGGCAGAGGCTGGGAGATGTGCTGTCCCGAAGCTTGTTGCTGTGGCAGAGGCTGAGAGATGTGCTGCGCAGGAGCTTGTGGCTGCGGCATTGGCTGAGAGTGCTGCGCCGGAGCGGGCTGCTGCGGCAGTGGCTGCGAGATGTGCTGCGCCGGAGCGGGCTGCTGCGGCAGTGGCTGCGAGATGTGTTGTCCGGGAGCGGGTTGCTGCGGCGGTGGCTGCGAGATGTTCTGCCCGGGAGCCTGCTGCTGTGGAAGAGGCTGTGGACGTTGTGCGGATGCATCGTAGGGAGCCCGACTGAACAAAGCTGATGCGTTCTGGACTACCGGAGTCGCTGGCGCATGCGGCACCGCAGCGGGTGCTTGAGTGGGAGCTTGGGCGGAAGCAGATTGAGGGGCTGTGTGCGTGGGAGCTGCTTGCACAGGAGTAGCTGGGTTCATAGGCGCCTGGCTGTCTGAGCGCTGGGGCGCCAGACCTTGCTGTGCGTGAGCCGGCAATTCGCTAGCTCTTTGACTGGCCTGATGGAAGATAGCAGCTTGTTGTTCAGGCGGTATTCGTCGGAGTTGTTCTAAAGCGCTTGGAGTGCCTTGAGGCTGAGCACTTTGAGTGGTAGGACTTAGTGAAGCTGGGCTTGCCTCATCCTCATAGTCATCGTCATCGTCCTGTTCTTCATCTTCAGATTCCCCGAATTCTTCGTCTTTGAGGTCGTCAATTTCTCTTCCTGATGAAACTTGCGCAGTCACGGAAATGTTTCCGGACACAGGCGTTAAGTTATCGCTGGTGTCAATATCGGAAGCAGGGCGAGAAGGCGTTTCGCTCGCATCTGTTCTATCTCCGGATGCCGAAGAGTCCTGCTGCGCCAATTGCAAGGGTTGGTGCTGTTGGCTGTGTTGCAGAAGGCGTTGGCGAGCATTGAGGACTGGTTGTTCGCTGCCGTCATCCTCAACTTTCTCAACAGTGTGGCTGGCTGTTTCAGCTGATTCAAGCGGCGACTGGTTGACAGAGCTGTCGGCTGATTGTTCGGTGGTGGGCACGCTCAGTGACTGAGCCGAATTCGATGCGGCTTGAGGTGCTGGTTTCGACTGGTCATTCGTCAGTGCTTCGACTCGCGGAGTCGCAGGCGTCGGTGCTGAGAGCGGAGCAGAGCGTGGATCGTTCAAGCTGGCAAGCACGGCAACAAAGATGTCGACCAGGAAAGGATCCCATTGAAGACCGGCACCATTTTTCAATGTTTGAATCGCCTGTTCGCGAGTCATTGCCGGTCGATAAGGTCGATCCGAAATCATGGCGTGATAAGAATCGACGATTGATACGATGCGGGCGGGTAGCGGTATCTCTTCTCCCTTTAGTCCTCGAGGATATCCCGTTCCATCCCAACGTTCGTGGTGGTTTTCGAGGATTTCGCATATGTCGCGCAGAGCACGAATCGGTCTGAGCAGTTGCGCACCGAGTACTGCATGTTGATTGATAATTTCGCGCTCGTCGGCGTTATATTTGCCTGGTTTATTGATCAAATCAGCCGGAATCGACAGCGTGCCAACGTCATGCAAGAGCCCGGCGACTCTGATTTGCTCCACTTGCTGCTGGCTGAGTCCCATTACTTTCGCCAGGAGTTCGCTCAGTCGTGCCGTCTCCAGATGATGTTGCTTGTTGTAATCAGATTTGGAGTAAAGGGCGGTGGCCAGTGCTTTGACCATGTCGACAACTTCAGGGACCAGTTCCTCTTTCTGTTCTGCAGCCGCAGACACTGCTGTAGGAACGAAATCAGCATATGTATTCTGAGGCAAGGTGAATTGACCGGAGTTGGTCACCACTGCTGGTGGCGAAACATCCTTTTCCTGCCCCGACTTTTCTGTCGTCTCATCAGCCGACGATTCAGCTTCGTTCTTACGCTGTGTATCGGCACGAGGCGGCTGTTCCGGCGGCTTGCTGGGACTGATTTCTTCGAACATCAAGTCGCCGGCAGTATGAACCTGGTTTCGACCAAGCCGCTTCGAGAGGTACAGAGCCTTATCAGCCAGGTCAAGCAAGTGCTGCTGGTTGTGCGCGTCTTCTGGAAAAGCGGCAATACCAAAGCTTCCGGTGACGGAGATCTGAATGTCTTCGTGGTGAATAATTTCCTGCGAAAGGCTCTTGCGGATACGTTCCGCCACTACAGCCGCCCCTTCCTGATTAACTTCGGGAAGCACGACGAGAAACTCTTCTCCGCCATATCTCACCGGCAAGTCGACGTCTCGGCAATTGCTCTTTACGAGCTTAGCCACTGCCTTCAAAACGGAGTCGCCGGCAGGGTGTCCATAGTTATCGTTGATTGATTTGAAGTGGTCCACATCCAACATGACCACGGCCAGGTTGCGCTGATATCTTTCTGCCAGACGCAGCTGTTCAGCCAGTTTCTCTTGACCGGTGCGGTGGTTATACAGCCCGGTCAAACCATCTGTAGTGGCTTGACGTTGCACTCGGGCATACAGTCTGGCGTTGGTAACCCCGGTCGCCACCTGGTCTGCCACTGATTTCAGGAATGCTTCATTGTCGCGGTTCCAGTTCGCTTGCGATTCGCATTTGTAACCACCCAGTAACCCGAGCAGTTTCTGCTCATACGTAATAGGAACGAAGAACAGCGAAAAGAAGTGATAGTTTGGCAAAGCATCTTTGCGGAATGGCTCGAGACGGCGATCGTGCGCGGCATCATTAGCCATAAGCAGCTGTTCGCCCTGGAAATGCTGTTTGAACACTTCCAGTGTTCTCAAATCAACATCTTGCTGCATCAGTTGATATTCTTCGTCGGCGAAATATTCTGATCTGATTGAATCTTCCGGCTCATCATCGCTCGGCAGCACAACAAAGCAGCAATCCAAATTGAACCAGCCGGAGAAAGCCTCCAGCATTTTGTGCAAGTTCTCGGTTATGTTGAATGATTGTCTGATTGTGTTGCTGATGCGATGCAGCAAGGTATCCTGCGAACGTAAAATGTCAGATTCCCACCGAAGCAGCTCCAGCTCTCTGTTTCGCTTTAGTTGCAGTTGCTTGTCTTGTGAGAGATGCTCGGTTGCTTGCTCCAGACGCTGAGCATAATCTTCGAGCAGTTGTAATTGAATGGCCAGCTCGCGTTCAGTTTTGCGGTGACGCATTGACGATTTGACCCGGGCGAGTAACTCGGAGTCGAAGCAAGATTCTGATAAGCAGTCATCTGCACCGACGTTGAGTCCATCCACTCTGGCTGTGGGATTGGTGTCGGAAGTGACTAAGATCACAGGCACGTGTTTGAATTGATTTGATTCCTTGAGGACACGGCAGAATGCGTAGCCTGATTTGCCTTTCACCTCGGAATCCAGGACTATCAAGTCAACGCGATTGTTTTGCAGAGCTTCCGTCGCTTTGTCCGCACTGTCTGCTTCGAGTACCTGGTATTTCTCGCCTAGAATTCGAGAATATCTTCTGCGCACGAGGCGATTCGAGTGAACAATCAGTACAAATTCGCTGTCGAAAGATACCCGGTTGGCTTCCGCTGGTTGCGCGTCGCTATTGGGTGCAAACTGTGACATCTTGGTGCTGAGATGTTCGCCCATCAATTTCAAAGTGGCTAGATCTTGCTGAGTAATTTCGCGCGTCGGATCAAACGAAAGAACGCGAATCAATCCCCGCACCGTGCCGGCATTGCCATGCGGTGTTTGGAGAATCGGAACGATTGAGTAAGGGTAACCTTCTTTCTCAGCTGACAATCCATCAGAATCTTCGTCGTCATCGTCGAGCTCCGACTCTGGTTCAGCGGGCACCGCGCCTGATGCCATGTAAGCCTTGCCAATCCACGGACGCTGGGTCTTCTTCACATCCTGCGCCACGTGAGTGTTCGCTACAGTGAGGGGTTGCTGATTCTCATCACTCAGTGTGCCGACAAATTCTCGTGCTTCCGTATCTTCATCTTCTGCCGAAAACGAGATCAAGTTGATGATTTCGGGCTCGCGCACGTAATCTACGAAAACAAAGTCGAACCCAAGAGCCTGGCAAATGTGCCGCCTGATTGCGTCAAAAAATTCTTCCTTTTCAGGAAGCACTTGCTCTTGAGAATTTTTACTTGCGGTCACGGCTAAAATTCAGTGCTGAAGTATGTTCGCATCAATTTTGAGTCTAACAGACGGAAGGTGTTGCTCTCAACACTACCCCTCCCTTACATCATTCCCGCATTTCCTTGACCTGAGACGCGGCATACACGATCTTGTATCAAGGCATAGCTGATGCGCATCTCAATCGTCACCTGGTTGATATCGATTTTGCTAAAATTAGCCCTGGTGGACAAGTTCAGGTTATTTGATCGAGCTTTTTACAAGCGGCCGACTTTGATAGTTGCCAAAGAGCTGCTTGGCACGAAACTTTGCAGGCGTTTGCCGGACGGCTCGGTCCTGCAGGCACCCATTGTCGAGGTGGAGGCATACACTGAAGATGACCCTGCCTGTCATGCTTTTCGCGGATTAACCGAGCGCAACAGGGTGATGTTTGGGCTGCCCGGGCACGCCTATGTCTATTTTATATACGGCATGTATTTTTGCCTGAATGTCGTCACAGAGCCCGAAAACACACCGGCAGCGGTTCTGATTCGAGCAATAGGTGTAACGGGCGGTGAAGGACCCGGCAAACTTTGTCGGCTCTGGGGGATCGATAAGTCTCACAATGGGCTGGATTTGTGCGATTTACAATCCGAGCTTTTCATTTGCAAAGGCGATAAAGTGAACAAAAGCGACATCGAGGTTTCCACCCGGATTGGCATCAAGCTGGCTGCAGAAAGACCATGGCGCTTCTATTTGAAAGGACATCCGCATGTTTCGGGACGCAAGAAGAGATAGTCCGGCACGACCGTCTCAGCAAGGGGCGGCGGATACGGAGACCCGACCAATGACAACATGTGCGCTTACTTCGCTTTACTCCAAGCCCGCATTTCGCTGGTTTCTCGTAGTTGCCTGGATGGGGGTTATCTTCGCCTTTTCCAACCAGGCGAACTCAGGTGAGATGACCGAACAGGTTCTGGGCGATATGAACGTACCGATCCGCAAATGTGCTCATATGTTCGAATACGCGATGCTCTTCTGGCTGACCAGGTGGGCTTCTATGACCATCCGTCGTCCGAGCTTCGTAGTGCCGGGCATGTTTGCCTTTCTGATTTGCTTGCTGTATGCCTCAACCGATGAGTGGCACCAGTCGTTCGTGCCTGGACGCAGCGCTCAGATACAGGATGTCGCCGTCGATATGGCCGGATCGCTAATTGCAGCTTTCCTGGTACCTTACTTCTTTGCGCTCAAGTCCTTCTGTTCCAGAACCCGCAGTTGACCATCATCGCTCGTGGCAATTTTCAGTTGCAAGTGCACTGGGTTGCTTAGCTTGCTGTTGGGGCTGACCAGCTCAGCAAAAATGTCCACTTTTCTGGATGCTTCGTCGATGCGCTCTTGCTCAACCTTTGTGATCATGAGCGTCATACCCTGCGGCGTTGACTTCAGTTGTTCCGGTGAGAGCGGAAAGTGCGTCTCTTTCCAATAATTTTCGAGCAGTTCCGGCGACATATTCGCCATTGCATGAACTTGAGAGACCCGGTAACTGGCAGGGTTGAAATCCAACATGTCAGATACGAAAGTGCGCGCGAACTTATTGATGCGTTCTGCCTCTATTGCTGCCACGTCAACCGCCGGTTTTACTTCAGCCTGGGCCGGAGCGGGGTGCCTGACAGTCATAAATTTGTATCCGACTGTCGCTAATACTGGAATGAGAACCAGGCAGGCGGCGACGATACCGATCAGTTTGAAAGGCAGTTTGAGGGGAGCGGTGGGCCTGCGACGGGAGCTACGTGGGCGTCTGGCAGTATAGGCGCGGGTATGGGGTGCCCTTGGGGACCCTGCTTCTAAGTCATCTAGATTCCTGGATAAGGTTTCTTCAGCAGGGGTCGACCACCTTTCTGAGTCAGCTGTTGAGTGAAGACCGACGCGGCTCGAAGCGCGAAACTCTGCACCGGCGCTGCCTAGAATTTTGGATAATTTGACGGATTCATCAGGAGTCAAAAGAATACTGCTGGCCGGAGGAGTGCCTATTCTGCGTTTGACCGAAAGTGAGAACCTCGAATCGACTCGTTTGATTACGACCAGGAAGCCTGATTGAGTGTCGACGACGCGCTCTGTCGTAGTTGGAGACTGCTGCACTACATCTGGTGCGTCAAAAATGTCTCCACTTTCGTCATTTGAAAATGTCGAGGCATAATCGTCCGAAAAAGCCACTCGTCAAGACCTCCATAAAAGAAGAAACGGCCCGAGTTGAAATAAACTCGGGCCGTTACAAGTCAGAAGTTTAGAGATATTCTCTCAGGCGAGAAGATCTTCCTGGCTGTCTCAGTTTTCTGAGTGCCTTGAACTCGATCTGTCTTACGCGCTCGCGTGTTACTGCGAACAGTTGACCGACTTCTTCCAGTGTTCTCTGGCGTCCATCGTCCAGACCGAAGCGCAGACGGAGAACATCACGCTCACGTGGAGTCAGTTCGTTCAGCATCTTAGCTAGATCCTGACGGAGCAACTCGTGGGTCACGGTTGTTTCAGGTCTGTCTGTTTCAGCATCTTCGATGAAATCGCCGAGTCGTGAATCTTCTTCCTTACCGATCGGCGTTTCCAGCGAAATCGGTTCTTTGGCTGCCTTGATGATTTCGTGCAACTTGACCAGTGAAACATCCATGGACTTCGCGAGTTCTTGCTCGGTCGGCTTGCGGTTGAGTTCTTGCGCCAATTGACGAGTTACTTTTTTCAGCTTGTTGATTGTTTCGACCATGTGCACAGGTACGCGGATTGTGCGCGATTTGTCTGCCAGTGCACGGGTGATAGCCTGTCTGATCCACCAGGTGGCATAAGTTGAGAACTTGTAGCCGCGCTCGTGGTCGAACTTTTCAGAGGCACGAATCAAGCCGAGGTTGCCTTCTTGAATCAGGTCCAGGAATGACAGGCCTCTTCCAATATATTTCTTTGCGATTGAGACAACCAAGCGAAGGTTGGCTTGTACCAGCTTTCTCTTAGCGATCATGTCGCCCTGGAGAATTTTACGAGCCAGTTCAATTTCTTCGTCTGGTTTGAGCAGTTGAATGCGACCGATTTCGCGAAGATACAAACGAACGGAATCTTCTGTGGCGATTTCTCTGCTTGAAGGCAGTTCTACTGGTTCATCGTCATCATCGAGGTGATCTTCTTCGTCATCGATGATCGTAAATGCATCGGTTTCGTCGGTGAGATCCAGCTCTTCTAGTTCGTTGCGCTTTGCGATGTTCTCATCTTCTACGAGAACTCCGCCCATTCCTCTGCCTTCATTGTCTCCGGATTTTGCTTTAGCCATAGGTTCCTCGTTTTAGCTTCTGACAATAAATGACGCGAACGCGTCTACTGCGCTGCTTATTAGAAATCTCTTAGTTCATCCGATGTTTATTTGCTTACTTGTCTGTCCAACGAGGTGGACCGTTTATCAGGATGAAGAGTTTTCAGTAGCAATCTCCGCGGCAGTATCATATGTGCGTAATTTTCAGTTTCGGGGTTTCTATACAGTTCCTTCAGATTTGCCGAAACTTGTCGTTAACGGCACTTGAATGAGCTCTTGAAAACCTCTTTATATCTCGGATTACGCCAGGTGCAGGACGTTGCTTGGCAACGACTGCTAAATGAGTATAAGTGCGCTCAAGCGGTCGTGCGCATCGTGTTAAGCTAGTTTAACTGCTGCGGTAATTACTAGTGCAACTGTGGATTCTGCCAACTGGTGAGCTTTTCCGCAATTCTGGATTTTGATTCTTTGGAAGTTTTAACAGAATCTACTTGATTAACGGGCTCAAAAAATGCGATAGGCGCCTGCTTTTCGTATTTACACCAGGGCTGCTTTAATCGCCAGGTTCAATTCGAGCGTCTACATTTATATGTATAGAGGTGCTTGCTGAGAGGCGTTCCATTTTTCTCTGGAATGAGAAATAGATTTGTGTTGCCTATCAATTACCAAATGTCGAATTGATTGCAATGGTAGTGGTATTGAATATGATGCCCAGCAAATTTTAGTCGAAAAAGGCCTGCTCGATGTACGGTGGAGAGCAACGCTTGATTTTGTTATCGACTATTTCAATATTGACTTTCACAGCACGCCCATCAATGGTCTTGTTGTTGAGGCAGTACCGCTGAAACCATTTTGGAGAAATGCCGCCGTCGATATGGAAATTTTTCGCCAGTATTGTTTCGTCGGCACCAGGTGGTGCGCTGCTGTGGATTAGTTGAACAATCTCGCTGGATGGTCCGGTACGATCTGAAAACCAGCTGTTGCCGATGGAAAATCTGTCTGGTGCGCCTGAATAGAAGTTCAAAACTATTGCTGTCGGACCTATTATGTTAACTGTGCCGATGGGCAACAGATGTAGCGGTTTCAAACTTTCATAAGGCACGCAGACGGCCGATCGCAGGCACGCATCTAAAAGCTGAGATGGCATGTCTACTTCATCGAGGCTGGTTTCAACGGTGAGATTTGCTTGTCCGGCGAAACTACTTATGAAGGGTACGTTATAAGTGAACTTCGGATTAGAGGGTGAGGTGACTTTCGATGAAACGATTTTCGAGGATCGGGAGATCTCAGAGAGCTGCTGCGATAACGTTTCTTTCTTGGATTGTCGTTTGATTTCTATATTGAACACACCCGGTGCCTGTGCGAATACTTGGTGGACCAGACCGGTCTGATATGCGAACACGATGGCTGTTGAAGCGAGAATGAGGTTTCGGGACGAAAGTTTCATTACTTCATCTTACTTGATAGTAAGTCAGCTTGGACTCAAGACGGCATCGGGATCAGATTTAAGTGGATCAAAGAGATCGCCCCCAGATTTAACAGCATCGGGATCATCTATGAGTTTGATTGCATGGTTGCTCTCAATTGCTTTCTTAACAGAGGGTGGCAACTTGGCGACATCGGTTACGAGAGTCAGGTGCAATTTGGAAAGTGCTTCAGGATTGAGTTTCTCCACCAAGTTTGCCTCAAGAATCAGCTGCTTCAGGTTAGGCATTTTCATGACTGCTCGCCAGAAATCAGCTTCTTGAATGGTATCAGAGTGCATATTTAAGACTTCTAGAGAATGCAATTCGGGTAAAAGTGCTATGTCGTCTGTGTTCAGCTTGCATTCGATGATCGAGAGCCGGCGTATGCCAGTTCCACCTGCTAGCTTCTTGAGAGCAGGCGTTATGCCGACAATGTTCTCTAGTTGTAGTACTTGTAATTGTTGAAGATTTTCCAATTCCGCTAATTTTGACCCGCTAAGTGGGCCATCGACGTTATCTATCAGTATGTTTCGCAGAGTCAGCCAGCGAAGGTGAGTAAGGCCGCCGAAACTGTAGAAGGATTTTGCCGTCATCAATTTTTCGGATAGAGTCAAGATTCTCAATTTGTCTTGCTCAGATATGGCGCGTAAAGACTGATTGAGTGGATCTGGATCGACATAGCAAGTGTGAGGAGCGAGAACTATACCGTCAAACTCGCGTGGATGAAAACAAGGCCAGATGTTCGGAGCAACCAGAATAACTCCATCTACGGAAAAAATGAGTTTCGCGTCGCGCGGTACTGTTTGACGTCCTCTGGCTTCGACGCTTCTCAATTTGCCCGCTTCCCACCAGTAAATCTTGCCCAGGCTGTGCTTTTGTGAGCTTGGGAAGTTGAAGATTTTGTTGGTCCCGGCGATAGTTGAATAGTATGAAAACCCTGTATCCAGGTCGAATACACCTGTACCTGTCGACTCAGTTGTCTTAGTGTCATGTTCACGCGTGGATGTCGGGCTTAAGTACTGTTGCGCGGCAAAAGTGAGAATTGCACCGAATATAATACCTATGGCGGCGCTCACCAGCGATGTAGACAATTGCAACTGTCGATTCTGGCGCAGTGCGATGGATTCGGGCGAGACACTGATGCCTTTGAAGTCTCCCCGGGCAACCGCTTCCAGATCTTTTGCTACGGCGGTGCAATCTTGATAGCGATCTCTGGGATTTTTCTCGAGCATCCGACCAATTACTTTCTCCAGAGCTGGTGGGTACGACTCTCCGAGAGACGCTTCCTTCAGGGAAGGCATTTTGGCCGTATTGTGTTGCATCATAATTTCGAGTGCGTTAGTTCCTGCAAACGGTGGTGCACCAGTCACAGTTTCAAATAACATGCAGCCCAGAGCGTAAATATCGCTCCGACCATCCACTCCCGTTCCCATGCACTGTTCAGGGCTCATGTAGAGCGGCGTGCCGAAAATGTCGCCCGTTGCAGTCAGTGTCATTGCGTGCGTGGCATCGGATGACTTCAATTTTGCAATGCCGAAGTCTACGATCTTCGGGACGAACTGCATAGAACCCGATGAATCACCAGACAAAATGACGTTGCTGGGTTTAAGGTCTCGGTGAACAACGCCCTGCTCATGTGCGTAGGCGAGGGCGCTGCACAGGGGGAGGAAAAGTTGAAGCGCTTCCTTAACCGATGTCTTGCCATGCTGTTTCAAGTATTGGCTCAGTGTCGGACCTTCCACGAGGTCCATGACGAGATACGGCTGAGTGCCGCCGATCATTCCGAAGTCGACGGCTCGAACCAGGTTGGGATGTTGCAGGCGGCTTGCTGCTTGAGCCTCTTTGTGCAGTCTAAGTGTAGTCACTTCTGAGGTACTGAGAGGGTTAAGGGTTTTCAAGGCAAACTCTTTTTTCAGGGCAACTTGAATTACTTTATAGACGCAGCCGCAGCCACCTCGTCCCAGCACCGAGACGATCTGGTAGCGCTCATCGATGCAATCCCCTGGTCCGAACTGTTCCGACGGGAACGTTGGGGCAGAACCTGATGAATGGGCGCCGTTTGCGGCAGCACGGTCTTCATGCTCAGTCGCATCTGCACTCGCATTGTTGGTCGCATTCGAACCAGCGTCGGTCTGAATTGTGTCCACGGCGCACCTTGTGAGATCTCTTCCTCTTTTATACCCAGCGACAGGCGGTTGCTCTCCTGTTCACTTCTTGGTGGTAGTATGCACAGGTTGGTCAGGACCTCATTATTGGGAAGATGCGTTTCTTCGGGCAAAATCCAAGAGAATTCATATACGGTTTGGTGCTTGTTATTCTTTGCAGCGCCATCGCTGCGATTATGAGTGAATATGTACATCAGCCGGCTACTTTGCTGATCGTTTACATGATAGGCATCGTCTATGCTGCCACCAGATTTAGTGAGACCGCTACATATTGCACATGTCTTCTCAGTCTCATCGCCTATGACACTTTATTCCTGTCTGCACGCGGGCAATTAACGCTGCTCGACCGAGATTCATTGTTTACTATTGCCGGTGTTGTCGTAGTCACTGTTGTCATTGCGCGAATGTCTTCCGCAACTAGACGTGAATTTACGGAAGCTGTCGAGAAAGAAGCTGAAACTCAATTGATCTACAACATGAGTTGCGATCTGGCGAACACTCATGATGCAGAACGACTTGCGTCAATTGCTTGCAATCACATCACCCGGAGTTTCGACAGACCGACCCTTTTGTTTGTTCTCGCTGACGACGGAGTTCTGAAACCCTGTAAACATACTAAGGCTTCCGCCGATCAACTGGCCGCTGCCAAAATGTGCCTGGAGCAGAAACAGATGTGCAAAATTGGCTCCAGTGAGACGCACAGCCAGGGCATTTACTTGCCTCTGAAGGGTTCGCTTTCAATTGTTGGTGTACTTGCAGTGACTGGCTCTGAACTTGATTCAATCACCAGCCATTCCACCCGATTACTTGAAACGCTGGCAAATCAAGCAGCTCTTGCTATTGAGCGTTCTGTACACTGGGACACTGCCGAAAAAAGAAAAGTCCTGATGGAAACTATCAAGATGAGAAACGCTTTGCTCAGCTCCGTCTCGCATGACATTCGCACTCCCCTGGCTGCCATAATGGGGGCGGCCAGTGTATTGAAAGATGACAGCGGCGCTGTCACGGTCGAAGTGAGTCGCGAGCTGGGCGCTTCCATTTTCGGCGAAGCAGATCGCCTGAATAGATTTCTTTTGAACTTGCTCGACATGACCAGATTGGAATCAGGTTCTGTCAGGTTGCATAAAGAATGGAACAGCATCGAAGAGTGTTTTGGTGCTGCGATAAGCCGCACTCGAGAACAACTTGCGCCATTCAAAATTGTCACTAAGATTCCCGCCGATTTGCCGCTCATTCTTATGGATGCTTTGTTGATTGAGCAAGTTCTGGTCAACTTGCTGGACAATGCCGCTAAATATGCCATCTCCGGTACTGAGATTGTCATGACTGCTGAAATCGAAGACGCAGTCGTGAAGGTGTCGGTGCTCAATCACGGAATGGGCATTGAGGAAGGCGAAGAAGAGAAAATTTTCGACAAGTTTTATCGTTCGGGGTCGAACGACACTATATCTGGTATCGGTTTGGGTCTCACTATTTGTCGAAGCATCATTCACTTCCATGGAGGCAAAATCTGGGCTGAGCGTGTGCAAGCTAATGTCACACGTTTTGTTTTCACATTGCCTGCCAGTGAGATGCCGCCGACTGTTGTCGCTGAAGAGGTGCACAATAGTGGTTGAGTCTCTGCCGTTGATTCTGATTGTTGAGGATGAACCCGAGATTCGTCGCTTTCTGCGAGTTAGCCTGACTACCAATGGCTATCAGGTGGCTGAGGCGACTCGCGGGCAGGAAGCATTGAATCTAGTGGCAGATAAGACGCCTGACTTGATCATCCTTGACCTGGGATTGCCCGATATGGATGGCAGCGACGTCGCCAGGAAAGTCCGAGAATGGTCTCACGTGCCTATGATCGTTCTCTCTGCCCGCAATCAGGAAGTGGATAAGGTCAGAGCTTTTGACCTTGGTGCCGACGATTATCTAACCAAACCTTTCGGGGTTTATGAGTTGCTTGCCCGAATTAAAGTAGCACTCAGGCATGCCAGCCTGGCGAAGATGGATCAGCGGGAACCTATTTTTGCGGCCGGTCAAATTCGTATCGACATGGCTAAGCGTCTCGTCTTTCTAAATGATGCAGAGGTGCACCTGACTCCTAACGAATATAAGTTGCTGCTTGCACTCGTGCAGAACCCTGGCAAGCTTGTCAGTCAGCAACAATTGCTGCGAGAAGTATGGGGACCTGGTTATGCCAAAGAAGGTCATTACTTGAGGGTTTATATGGGGCAGTTGCGCCGAAAACTCGAGGTCGACCCGGCTAATCCCAGACATTTGATCACCGAACCTGGTCTTGGATATCGCTTTTGCGAGTGATCTATTAGCCGGTTTTAACAAAAATTTCGAATCTTCAAAAACCCCACTGGCAGCTCTTTTATGAATGTGCCTGTTAATCACACAGCTCATCTTTACGGCGCCTTTACGGGTGGTCGGTGTTTGATAGAAGAGTAAGGAAAGCAGGAGTCCCTTGAAAATGGTCAAGAAGCCCAGAAATTTTGATTGTGTCTTGAGTGGTGTTTTGAAGAACGGCACCACACCTCGAGAAATGTTGTGGTCTGTTCTTAAGGAGAGATCCATCACTTTCGGAATTCTTCGCATAGTTGACGCTGATAGAAACATCGAAGGAGAAGTGGGGATATTTCAAAGCACCTTCGTTGTAGGTGCGTCGATAAGAGGCGGCAACTACACTGCCTATGAAGCGTTAAAAGTGCTTCTTACTGTTAAGAATGGGTCTTTCAAATATATGAGTTCTGCTGAGCCGCTGCCCTCAGATCTAGATAACCTGGAGCGCATTCGACTGACGTCATTAATTAGCATCTGGCCCAATTTCCCGCATTCGCCGGAAGCTTTGAGTTACAAAAACTCGATAAGCAGAATGCGCGGAATAAAGCCAGAAAGTGAAAAGGACGAGACGAGCGGAGCCGACACAAAAGATTCTAAAGAAAGTGAAGTCCTGGCCATCGATCACAACGTGCTCAAGCAGCTCCAGGCGTGGGACGAAAGGCACATGCACATTCGCGCAGCAGCCTTCTGGTCGACATTCGTCGCTGTCTCTTGCATAGCAGCTCTGCTGGGTATTGCCGGTTAAACAGGCAGCTCACTGCGGCTCACTGCTCACTGCTTACTGCGACTGCCTGGTCTTCGTGGCTTTCTCTTGCAAGACTTGCAGCTGGTCCCGAATTTCGGCGGCACGCTCGAAGTCCAGATTCTTGGCCGCTGTCTTCATCTCTTTCTCTAGTTTGCGAATCACGTTTGCTACGTTCGTTTTTCGCTTTGTCTTCTCGTCGTCGCTTTCGTACTTATCCTTGGGCTTGAGGAAATCGTCGTCTTCGACATTGAAGAAATCATCGGGCTTTCCACGCAACTGCTCGAGCAGGGTATTTGTGTGTTCCTTGACGATGGTGGTCGGAATTATATTGTGTTCTATGTTGTAGGCTTGCTGAATGGCTCGGCGCCGTTCTGTCTCGCCGATTGCTTTTGCCATTGAATCGGTGGTGCGATCGGCGTAGAGAATTACTTTTCCATCGACGTTTCGTGCTGCACGTCCAATGGTCTGTACAAGCGATCTTTCTGCTCGCAGGAAGCCTTCTTTATCTGCTTCCATGATCGCAACCAGGCTGACTTCGGGCAAATCTAGCCCTTCTCTTAACAGGTTTACTCCGACCAGCACATCGAACTGACCCATGCGCAGATCCCGCAGCAACTCGATTCTCTCCAGCGCAATGATATCGCTGTGCAACCATTTCACACGAATGCCAATCTCTTGCAGATATTCTGTCAGGTCTTCCGCCATGCGCTTGGTCAGAGTCGTGACCAGCACCCGTTCTTTGCGGGCTGCTCTGTCTTTGATCTCCTTGATCAAATCGTCAATCTGACCTTTGATCGGGCGAATTTCGCAAAGCGGATCGATGAGACCGGTCGGGCGAATGATCTGCTCTACGACTTGCTCACTGACTTCTAATTCCCAGTTGCCCGGGGTGGCGGAGACAAAGACGACTTTGCCTACTTTAGCCCAGAACTCTTCGTGTGTCAGCGGTCGATTGTCGCGTGCGCAGGGCAAGCGGAAGCCAAAATCTATGAGGGTATTCTTTCGCGATCTATCGCCGGCGTACATGCCGTGCAGTTGCGGCACGGTTACATGTGACTCGTCGATGAATGTGATGAATCCATCGCGACCGTATTTGCGCACGAAATAGTCAATCAGTGTCTGCGGTGGTTGCCCGGGCAATCGTCCTTCCAGCACTCTGGAATAATTCTCGATGCCGTTGCAGTAGCCCACTTCGTTCAACATCTCGATATCAAAACGAGTGCGCTGCTTCAGCCGTTGTGCTTCGACAAGCTTGCCCTGTGATACGAGTTCGCCGATGCGCTCCTCAAGCTCGATTTCGATCTGCGCGATGGCCGTCTTCAATTCCAACTCGTCAGCTACATAGTGCTTAGCCGGATAGATGCGGATCATATCGGGCAGCTCTTCAATTTCGCCTGTGACAGGGTTTACGACAGCGATGCGCTCGATCTCGTCGCCAAAGAATTCGACGCGAATGACGCGCTCTTCGTAAGCCGGGTAGACTTCGACAACATCTCCACGCGCTCTAAATCGGGCTCTCTCTATGACTATGTCGTTGCGTTCGTAGTAAATATGCACCAGTGCGCGCAAGAAATCATGACGATCGAAGACCTGCCCTTTGCGAACTTCAATGGCTGCAGACAGATACCTCTCCGGTACGCCGAGACCGTAAATACAGCTCACTGAGCCAACTACAATGACGTCATCTCTCTCCCAGATTGATCGGGTCGTAGAGTGTCTGAGTCGTTCGATCTCCTGGTTGATGCTGGCTTCCTTTTCAATAAAGGTGTCAGTGCTGGGAATGTATGATTCCGGCTGATAGTAGTCGTAATAGCTGATGAAGTACTCCACCGCGTTATTCGGGAAGAAGTCTTTCATCTCGTTGCACAGTTGCCCCGCCAGTGTTTTGTTGTGCGCAAGCACAAGCGCGGGCATCTGTGACTCTTGAATGAGCTGTGCCATGGTCATCGTCTTGCCGGAGCCCGTTACGCCCAGCAGTGTCTGATAGCGATTCCCTGCTTCAATACCTTGCTTGAGCTGGGCTATCGCCTTGGGCTGGTCACCGGCCGGCTTGTGTTTTGAGATGACCTCGAATCGAGTCATATTCTGCTGCGTCAGCGGGAAGGATCCAATGTCAGTCTACACATCAAAGGCGAGACTTTTACGAACGGCTATGAAGAAACTTTGAAAAGTCTTTGTGACGCTACGAAGAAACGGCTTTTTCGTCCGCTGCCGGAGCTTGTGCCTGGGTGGCAGGTGCTGGAGTGGCGGCTTGCGCAGTCGGCGCGGGCTGCACGTCTTTCTTTTCTGCTTCGTTTATTCCTGCTTTCACATCATCCGACACATCAGATAGTGCCTTTTTGAAGTTACCAATGCCCTGGCCTAAAGCCTTTCCGAGCTCAGGAACTTTTTTCGGTCCGAAGACCACGAGAACGACGACTCCGATGATGGCGATGTCTACTGGACTGCCGAGCATATTCCTTGCCTCTACGTGTACACACTGACAATCCTAACACAATAAGTACTGGTCAGGGTTTCAATATTGTTCATGGTGTTGGCAAGAGGCGCTGTTATTGCTCTTTTTTCGGCACCGGTGGTGCTGGAGGAGGATTCGCGCTGTTGTAATAGATAGTTAGCGGCATCATCAAGGGAAAGCTCAGGTTTTTGGCTCGGCGCCTGTCAGCCAGTTCGGCAATTGCGGCGTCAACCAGCACGTAATCTTTGGTTGTGCCTTCGCCTTCCAGGTAGTTGGCGATGGTTGAGGCATCGATTGACGCATTAGGCTTGTTGTTTGTGAAATTTTCGCTGTTCATCGTCGTTATTTGACCTGGATAGCAGCTTTCGGGATTCAGACGAATCCAACGCACTTTATGAGCCAGCCAGGCGTTGTATTGCATGGCAATGTGCGGGTGGTCAGGCTGCTTCTGCAGGTGGTCGATGTGCGTGCCCAGCACTGTAATCATCAGGTATGGGTAGTCTTTGGCGATTTTTGCGTAATATCCTGAGCCATCTCGCTCGCTGTAGAAGGCTTCACTTTCACGCAGTGTGGCCATGCGCTTAGGCCAGTTGATGACGTGTTTGATTTTTGGTTTGGGCGCTGGTTCTGGTGCAGCACCTTTGACCGGCTTTTTGGGTGGAGGCGGTGCGTGCTGGTGTTCTGCGAGTCGCTCTTTCGGGTCGGGAACATCTTGCACCCAGCGGTCGAACAGCTTCATGGTCTGCAGCGCGCTGCAAACTTCAGGCGGATAAATCTGTTTCTCCAGACCGACGTCAATTGCGTATGAGAGTGCGAATTCTGCTGATTCGTCCCAGACACCATTTTTGTTTTCATCGAAGTACAAGACACCAGGTATCTCCGGTTCGCCAAGTTTCTTGTGTTCGCCTTGATTGCGTGTCACGGCACCATCCCACTGCAGCTTTTTCCAGTCGACTGTGCAACTGCCGGTGGCGGCACTGCCCTCCCTATAGTGTTTGTTGGTGAGCAGATCTTTGGTTCCCCCTAAGTTAGGAGGAAAGAACAGCGGTCCGATCGGGCACTCGTAAAAAACTATCCAGTTGATCAGAGAGCTTAATTCTTGTGAAAACTTGGCCAGCGTGACCATTACTATGTTTCCGCCGTTAGACCAGCCGACCAGACCAACGTTTGTTGTTGCTACTTTTACCGGCAACAATTCACCAATGTAATGTCCTTTCGTGTCGGCAATCTTACCGGCAGCGAAGAGTATTACATCCTTCAATGCAGTTTGGGACTCGGGTCCACGATAGTCATAAATGCCGCCTGACTGGAAATTTGGCTTGCCGCCACCTGGAAAAGCCATGCGCACTTCAACGAAACCAACTTGTGCCGCGTGCATCGTGAAAGTCAGCCCGTCAGCGCCGTAGCCACCAGGGGCGATGACCGCTACAGGCGCACCATCCTTATAACGCGGTTTTTCCGGGTAGATCATATTGACCGCAATGCCGGCGCCCGGCGCCGCCTGTGATGGCACATAGGTACTCACAGATTCTTCAGGTACGAGTTTTGGTACCTTCAAGGTTGCCTCTGGGAAGTCGCCCGCAGCCTGAGCTGGCTGTGGAAGCGTTCCAAATAGAGTCGTGACTGCCATCACAACTGAAAGAATCGTCAGCACGGATTTTTTGAGCATGTGTCTTTTAAGGAATGAGTGCTTGAAGCTTGGAGAAATCTGCGATTAGTTTGTAATGAACATCAAGTTTGCGCAAAAGGGCATGCCTGTTGTCGCGAATCTTCTCGTCTTTATCATTCACCATAACACCGTCGAAAAATGCGTGCACTGGTTTTGAGAATTTACTCAGTTCGTTTTCCAGCAGAGCATAGTCTTGCTCGGTGTGGAACGTCTTGTGCTCTTTCATTCGAGGCTTCATGAAATTTGTGTCGAATGTGTCATAGGCGGCGCTCAGAACTTTCTCTGCATCGAGTGAAAGCAGCGCGTCATTAAAGTCAGATTCGCATACTTTGTCACCGAGAATTTTTCTGACGCGCAATCCGGCGCGCGCAACGTCGAGACCAGCTTCTGTCTTTAGCAGTGTCTCTGTGGCACGACACCGCACTACGACGTTGGGCAGATTCCAGAGCGGGTCGCGGGCGGCCAGCACAGATTCGATTACTTCTCTTGCAAAACCCATATCTTGCAGTTTGCCGCGCAGTCTCTGCAGCAGAAACTCGTGCAGCTCGGCGGTGATTTTGTTTGCGTCATATCCGCGCTTAGAATTTTTCAGAGTCGTATGTTGTTCGAACCACTTCACTTGAGCGGCAATCAATGCGCTCAGGTTTACTGGTATCTCTTTCAATCCATCGACAAGAACATCGATTATGCCTTGAGCTTGCCTGCGCAATGCATAAGGGTCGCTCGATCCGCTTGGACGCTTGCCCAGCGCGAACAGCCCGACCAGGTTATCCGTCTTGTCCAGCACTGATGCCAGTTGTCCGACTGTATCAGTCGGGATTGAATCGTCTGTTGAGCGCGGTGCATAATGCGATGCGATCGCATGCACCACTTCTGGTGGCTGACCTTCCTGCTCGGCGTACCATGCCCCTACATAGCCTTGCAGCTCGGGTAGCTCGCGCACGAGGTTTGTGACCAGGTCAAGTTTGCATAGTTCCAGAGCTTTGAAGAGTGGCTCTGCATGCTTTGGTTCAAGGTGTACATCTTTGATCAGCAGATCTGCCAGTGCGACCAGCCGTTCAATCTTAGAGGTGTAACTGCCAAGACCTTCCTGAAAAGTCAGGTTCGAGAGGGCAAGCCTGTGCTCTGACAGCTTGGTCTTCTGATCGTCAAAGTAGAAGAACCGTCCATCAGCCAGTCGTGCTTTTAAAACGCGTTCGTTGCCTTGCTTTATCTCTGCCTGTGCTTCATCGAGATCGTTGTTGGCGATAGTGATGAAGTGAGGAAGCAGTGATTTTTTCAAAACTGAATTTTTGTTGCCGTTCGATTCGGTTTGAACTTTCTCTACCGGGAAGTATCGCTGGTGGTGCACCATGATTGTCTCGATCAATGTGTCCGGCAAATCCAGATATTCTCTGGCGAAATCACCCAGCACCGCGCGGGGCCATTCAGTGATATGCACCACTTCTTCGAGCAAAGAGCCGCTCAGCTGCTTGGCTTTTCCGTTGACTTTCTCTGCCAGTTCCTTGACTTGCTTTTCGATTACTGCCTGACGCGCAGAAGGCTCAACCAGGACCTTTTTGTCTTTCAATTTAGCGACGTATTCGGATGGATTGTTCAGCTCAACGGTTCCCGGCGAAAGAATGCGGTGACCCATAGAGTGGCGCCCTGCCGTCAAACTTTCTAACTGGAACTCAACTACTTCGTCGTCTAAAAGAGAAACCAACCAGCGAATCGGGCGCGAAAACTTGGTCTCGTAAGCGCCCCAGCGCATCAAGCGTTCGCCGGAGAGTTGTGTAATCATCTTCGGTACGATTTCTGCCAGTACTTCGGCTGCCGATTTGCCTTCAGTCGTAACGTTGGCGATTACGTATGTGATACCGCCGTAGTCTTCTCTCTCAAGTTGCTCGACGCTTAAATTGTTTCTTCCTGCGAAACCAGTCGCGGCTGGTGTCGGTGTGCCGCTCCCGTCAAAGCACTTATCTACCGGAGGACCCTTCACCTTCGATGTCGTTGTGGCCTGCTTGTTTGCAATGTCATTCACAATAATTGTCAGACGACGAGGGGTGCTCATTGTCTGCATGGACTGGAATGTGAGGTTCTTGCTCTTCAGCCCGTCCGTCATTAATTGTTCGAGTCGAGCTTCGGCTTCGGGAATGAATCCGGCCGGCAGTTCTTCAGTTCCAATTTCAAGTAGATAATTTGGCATTGCAACGGTAATCCAGAAACGATAGGACCCTCAATTATACGAGGAGCGGCGCGATTCCTGGCATTTGCCGAACTTTCTTTACAGCAAGTGGTCAAGAGATTGAGAGAGTATACTGGTTAAAAGTTTGAATCAGTGTCTATTTCGGCGCGTACGGTCTCCAGGTTATGCAAATTAATCGAAATCCCAAGCTGATGATTGTGCTCCTGGTGGTTGCCATGATCGGTGGAACGTTGTTTAGCATAGTCTGGGCTGTCGTCTGGCCCAGGTTCCATACATCTCTGGTGCTGGGCAGCCTGGAGCCACCCGAAAAGGCTGGAAAAGATGAACGGGGCGAGTATTATCGAACTCGGCTGGAGAAGGCGATCAACAATAAGTTGCCTGCTGAAGTGATTGCGCGCACGGCATTTAATTATGCTGAGTGGTTTCGTTTCGAGAAGTGGAATTATCGGGAAGCCAAAAAGGCTTACGACCGTTGCGTTGAGTTGTGCAATGTAAAGGATGCAAGCGGGGATGTGCGCACCATTCAAGCAGACGCGATGATCGCGTCTGCCGACATCGACCACCACTTTTATCTCACTGGTGACGGTAAACCTCCTGACCCCGAGATTGCGTTGAAGGCTCAAAAGCAGCAAATTCAAGCCGCACACGATATG
The DNA here is from genome assembly GCA_003963305.1 of Candidatus Melainabacteria bacterium. Classification (NCBI taxonomy): domain Bacteria; kingdom Bacillati; phylum Candidatus Melainabacteria; species Candidatus Melainabacteria bacterium. The sequence continues at coordinate 237,756 of RXJR01000009.1, forward strand.
GGATATACCAACGACGCCAATGACGTTCAACGGCAGCGTCGCGCACAAGAACAGATTGCCACGTTCTTGAGCGACAACAAAGATTATTCCAGAGCCTTGAAGTATATAAATGAGGCGGAGGAAGGCGCTAGACGGAACAACGCTTCACCCTACAGTCAAGCATCTGTGATGGTGAGGAAGGCGCGGGCATTGACCGGTCTGGGAAAGACTGCTGAGGCGGATAAATTATTCATTGCGGCGATCAAAGTTACCGATGATGCTTACGGTGGAGGTTCTGAAGAGAGTGAAAGCTGTTTACATCTCTATTCCGACCCATTGATTCGTGACGGGCAGGTAGAGCGGGGCAACAAAGTAAAAGAGCAGCAGGACGATGACAACGTCTGGTAACTTGTAGATTCGCCTGGGTAACCGCTCTGCGTAAGAACTCTGCGTAACAGCTCTGCGTAACAGCCCTACTTACTATTTAGAAAGTAGGGCTGCTCTGGTTTTGAAGAAATACACCTTTTTCTGCCAGGTCTGAATGTCGATGTTTTTTCCTAGTTTGGTGAGAAGTTGCTTAGCAAGGGCCTTTTGATTAGCGAGGATCGCAAATCGCAAGCGAATGTTCTGAGTGCTTATGCTATCTGGATACTCCGCTAAAATCGCCTGAAATCCTTTGTCTATTCTCGACCATTTTAAGTTGGGAAACTCAGTCATAATGTTGTCGTATAAGCCGTAACTGAGTATGCTCCAGGCTAGTCTTGCATAGAGCTTGTCACCATCGGCGCCACCAACTCGGTCCGCCAGTTTGCCTGCATAGTCGGCCCATTCCGTTTCGCCGCCGTGCCATCGCGGCTGCAAATAATAGACTTGATGAAAGTAGTAGTCACAGCGACCGGGAAATTTTTTTACGGCCTCGTTGACGAGCTTGTCGTATTGAGCGCGGTCCCAACCTTGCCCGAGAGCGATTCTCTGGGCAAATGAGTAGAGCTTAGGACAGACACTTTTTTGTGCTTTGGCTTTCTCAAACACTTGAGCACCTTGCGTAAGCCGTTCTGAAAAGACCTTCCAGCCATCAGCCGAGACGGTGTCGGCGTATCCTGAACCTCGGGCGCGCCACGCATACGCGGCCCAGTAGTCTACAAGCGCCGCTGGTGCAGTCTTGGAATCAGGATACTGAGTCCACCACTGATTTAAGTCTTTCAGTCTGGTGTTCCAGTCTTCTTCTGTCGCTGATTCGGGTAAGTCTAGCTGTTCGTAGAAGATGCTGATCGCCGTGCGACCCCGTGCATATTGTTTTTTTGATCTGAGTGACTCAGCCAGGCTATCGAGAGCCGCGTACTGGTGTTTTTCCATCAAAGCCGGCACAGTCTTGCTGAGTGATTTCTCGACTTTCTCTTCGTCCGGGTCGCCGTGATGTACCGTCCAACCCAGTGTCGACACTCCTTTCATGCCTGAAATCTCACCTGCCGCGCCTGCAATGACTTGCGTGCATAACAAAGTCGACAGGAGGCTGAAAGTTAATCCGAAATGCCTTTTCACTCAATTCCCTTGTGATTCGTGCGCTTCGCACTACAATATTATGTCATTACCTGGCGCTAGGAGTTTGCATGCCACTGGCAACATTAGACACACCGAAGGGAACCATCAAATTGCATGTCTGCAAGGATGGCACTTTTGAAAATACTGAATGGATCGATCTCTACGAAGAGGCTTTTCCACCTTCGCAGCGGCAACAACTTGATGATGTGCAGCGCCAGCTGAAAGATGGCGTCATGGAGTTGGACGAGACTCGAGATTCACAAGAAGAAATTTTATGCATGACGCTTACTGAAGTTTTTGGGGGCGACGAGAGTTCAGAGCCAAACTTGTTGCTCGCTTGCTATACAGCCGTAGCCCATCAAATGCGCGGTCTTGGTATCGGTTCGATTCATCGCCGCAAGTTAGGTGAATTGCTCAGCACAGAATATCCCGATTATCTCGGTATCTTCAGTGAGATCGAATCGACTAAAGAGAAGGGAGTCGATGTGAAGGACATGTTGATTCGCACCAAGCGCAAATCATTTTTCATGAAACTCGGATTGATTCCAGTTGAAATAGATTACCTGTTTCCAAGCTATGTTCCAGGCGAGCCACCACTCGAGGGGGAACTGCTCTGGGTTCCTTTTGGACCACCTGAGTTGCAGAAGTCAGTGCTTGAAAAGGTTCTCAGGCGAATTTATGTCGAGGGATACAATCTAGATCACTCTGATCCACTGATTGAGCGTGTTCTAAAAACAATCAAGCTCAAATCACCCGCATCATCCCTGGTGGCACTTGGTTAGACTGACTTACACGGCGCTAACGACAGAAATTTCTGTCTGTACTTTGATGTCGAACGACTGGCGAGGTTGAATTTTGCCGGTTCGTGAATTGCACGTTAAAGGCTATCGTTCCGTTCGCGATGTACGGCTCAGGCTGAAGCGAATCAACGTTTTGGTTGGACCAAATGGATGCGGAAAAAGCAATCTATATCGTTCCATGATGCTTATTTCCGCCGCTGCCACCGGCCGTTTCGCTTCCATTCTCGCCAATGAAGGCGGCATGGCATCAGTGCTATGGGCGGGGCGGCACCACAAGCACGAGAAACCTCGTCTTCTCCTGGAAGTGACGTTGAAAGGCATGAGTTATTCGCTCGAGTGTGGGCGAGTGCCAATTAGCGAACGTCCCCCGGAGCTTGCCTGTTTTTCGAACGATCCGGATATTAAAGTCGAAGAGGTGAAATATCTCTCTAAAGATAAACCGCCGGTCAGTCTGGTCAAGCGCGTAAAGGGTGGAATCACTGCGCGCAACATGGATGGCCGGCGAGTGCAATATCCGCTTTCGGTGCACGGCAATGAATCAGTGTTGTCTGGGCTGCGAGAGCCACAGAAATTTCCCGAGTTGTCTGCGCTGCGACAGGAATTTTTGAGCTGGCGCTTTTATCATCATTTCCGCACTGATATCGCTTCTCCCTTGCGTCTGCCTCAGGTTGGAGTGATGACGACTGTTCTTTCAGATGATGGTTTGGATGTAGCTGCGGCGCTGGCGACGATAGAGGCGATCGGCGATGCATCGGCTCTGGAGCGGGCAGTCGATGATGCATTTCCCGGTTCCAGGCTGCATATAGAGTCCAATGCTGGTGAGTTTGCCTTGAGGCTGCACATGCCAGGCTTCAACAGATCATTTGATGGTCTGGAAATTTCGGACGGCACCTTGCAGTATCTCTGTCTTGTTGCGGCTCTGCTTTCGCCTCGCCCTCCAGCATTGCTCGCTTTGAACGAACCTGAAACGAGTATTCATCCTGACTTGAGCGAAGCACTGGCGAAGCTGATCGTGCTAGCCTCTCGAAGATCCCAGATCTGGATTACGACTCACAGTTATGAACTGGCCAAATTTATCGCCATGCATGGCGGAAACGAGCCAATTGAGCTGGAAAAGAGAAATGGTGCGACAAGAATCAGAGGCAGCGGTCTGATCGATCGAGACGAAGATGAGCCTGTGGAAAGCGAGCCTGATGGAGATTTCCTTGATCCGGATGAACCTGAAGAAGATGAACAGCCTGAGCTGATGCAGGAGCAAGATGATGACGACGACGATGACGATGATGATTATTAGGGAGCAGAAATAATTGTCGCTTATTGATTTTAAGGTTTCGGGATATCGGTCAATTAGAGACCTGTGGCTCAAGCTGCGCCCTGTCAATGTCATCGTTGGTCCGAATGGCTGCGGTAAGAGCAACCTGTACAGGTCGATGTATTTACTGCATTGTGCGGCTCGTGGTGAGCTCGCGCAGGCGTTGGCCGAAGAAGGCGGCATGAGTTCAGTGGTGTGGGCCGGCAAAAAAGGTAAGCACGATATCAATGCTTTGAGCTTGTCGATGAGGTCGGATAAGTACGAGTACACGATGGTTTGCGGCCCGGCTGGTGAAGTCGGCAAGCCGGAGATATTCAAGCTTGACCCTGAAATTAAGAAGGAAGATATTTTCCTTTTGAAAGATGGTCATAAACATTCGTTGATCAAGCGACGAAAGTCTTTTATCGAAGCACGGGATGCTGCCGGTAACAAGCTTGAATATACGATGAAAGTTCTGGATAACGAGTCTGTTCTTTCTGCCCTGCGTGATCCGGTCAAATTTCCTGAACTGTTCGCTTTACGTGAAGAGATGCTGAACTGGCGTTTTTATCATCATTTCCGTACAGATGCTGAGTCACCGCTGAGGAAGAGTCAGATTGGTGTAATGACTCCCGTATTAGGTCACGACGGCAAGGATATCGCAGCAGCTTTTGAGACAATCCGCGAGTGTGGAGATGTGGAGTCGCTAACCGAGGCTCTTGAGGGAGCCTTTCCCGGCTCAAAAGTTTTCGTCACCACCAATGGTGCGCGAAGAGTGTTGAGTATGATGAGCAAAGAATTTGGACGTCCGTTCGATGCCCAGGAATTCTCTGACGGCACTTTGCAGTACATATGTCTTGTGACGGCGTTGCTTAGTTTGCGAGCGCCTACACTTCTGGCTTTGAACGAACCGGAGGCAAGCCTTCATCCGCAGTTGTTCCAACCCCTGGCGCAGCTGATTGTGCGAGCTTCTGCCGATACTCAGATTTGGTTGACGACGCATTCCACAGAACTTGCTGATGCAATCTTAGAATTGGCCGGGTATGACGCTCTGGAACTGCAGAATGTGCAGGGCGAGACGAGGCTGAAAGGCGCAGGACTAGGTGGTTACAGAGAAAATGACGATGTTGAAACAAGCTGAACGTGCAGACTCAGTTCTTTTGTTTATTGCCGTGTTTCAATTCCCATTCAATACCTAATCCCAGCACCAATACGATAGTAGCCAGCACCGTGGGCAGTGCAAGCGCTCTCAATCCAAAGGCTTGTTCGCAAACGGCGCCAACGAAACAGCCCAGCGAGAACCCTATGATTACAGGCAGTGTTCGTCCCCCACGCAATCGGGCTTCATGGACTTCATGCGCATCTGCATTGAGGATAAGCGTTCCCACGTCGACCGAGAAGCGTGTCACATTGGTCGTCATAATGGCTGTCGAAGGAGCATTTTGTATTGCTATTTGTGCCATAGCATTTTGCACCGCCATTGCTGAAACACCCAGCATTCCTGCAAAAACTGTTACGAGCTGACCTTGTTGCGGGTGCTCGCCCGACATCAAGCAAAGAATGTGGAATCCGGCTATGCACAACAATTGAAGCAAGAGCAGCAGTCCCAGTGGTCCTGCATGTTTCAAGATCAGGCGACCGGCGAGTACGCGTGTGCCGCATACAACGATGGCGAAAAATGGTATCGAGAGAACCTGTGATAGATGTATCGGTTCATGAGAGGCAAGATGGGTGCAAATCAAGACCAGGTTGCCAGTGATGTGGGCCGTAAACAAGCCATCCAGACCGAGATAACCGATGACGTCTGTGGTTCCGGCGACGAGACTTAGCAGAAAGAGCAGAACGCGTACTGAAGGTGCATCGGCAGATGGTATCTCGCGGTTTGCAGTTGTCATTGATTCCTCGATCCTGGTCCTGAACAGACGAAGGCTCCAAGGTATCATGCTATTGTTTAGTCGCGTTCGGCTAAATTGTCCGCCTTAATGACAATTAGCAAGCGGCCTTAGCTGCTTGAGCTAACTGCCGGTGGAGTCCCGTGAATCCCGATGAACAAAGCAACTCAGAAAAATTCGATTTCAAAAGAATCAACTGGATTTGTGCACGTCCGCGGCGCGCGCGAAAACAATCTGAAGAACGTCGACCTCGATATTCCGCGCGATGCACTGGTTGTTTTTACTGGTGTGTCAGGATCCGGTAAGTCATCGCTGGCGTTCGGTACACTCTACGCTGAGGCTCAGCGTAGATATCTCGAGTCTGTTTCTCCCTATGCTCGACGATTGTTCCATCAGATGAGCGTGCCTGAGGTTCAATCGATCGACGGACTGCCTCCTGCGGTGGCTTTGCAGCAGCAGCGTGGTTCTCCGACTACTCGCTCGTCTGTCGGCAGTGTGACAACGCTGTCGAATTTGCTGCGCATGTTGTATTCGCGTGCCGGTACATATCCGCCCGATCAACCTCATCTCGACGCAGAATCATTCTCGACAAATACTCCACAAGGCGCTTGCCCCAAGTGTCATGGACTTGGTCGTATCTATGATGTAACGGAAGAGTCGATGGTGCCTGATCCAAATTTGACCATTCGCGAACGAGCAATTGCCGCCTGGCCGCCGGCCTGGCACGGGCAAAATCTGCGTGACATTCTCACCACGCTTGGTTACAACGTCGACATTCCATGGAAGGATTTGCCCAAGAAGGATCGTGACTGGATCCTGTTTACTGACGAGACGCCGAACGTCCCTGTTTATGCGGGTTTTGATCCGGATGAGGTGAAGAAAGCCTTAAAGAAAAAGATGGAACCGAGTTATTACGGCAATTTCTCGAGTGCAAAACGACACATCTTCTATAACTTCGCCAATACACAAAGCCCGGCGATGAAAAAGCGCGTCATGAAATATATGATCAGTACTGATTGCCCCGATTGCCATGGTAAGCGACTTCGCAAAGAGTCTCTGTCGGTTAAGTTTGCAGGCTTCGATATTGCTGATATGTCGAAACTTCCGCTTAAGAATTTTGTTTCCATTCTGCTGCCTTACGCCGATGGAACTGCTCCTGCTCTGAAGAAACTGGAAAAAGATTCTCCAGAAAAGGCGATAGTTTCACGTCGAATTGCTGAAGATCTGATTGCTCGTATTAACGTTCTGCTCGAACTGGGATTAGGCTATCTGGCACTGGATCGAAGCACACCGACCCTTTCTCCCGGTGAGCTTCAACGCTTGCGTTTAGCGACACAGGTACGTTCGAACTTATTTGGAGTCGTATACGTGCTTGATGAGCCTTCCGCCGGTTTGCACCCTGCTGACACCGAGGCGCTACTGTCGGCGCTCGATCAGCTTAAAGCGTCGGGCAATTCGTTGTTTGTGGTTGAGCACGATCTTGATGTGATCCGCCGGGCTGATTGGATAGTAGATGTTGGTCCGGCTGCCGGCCAGCATGGGGGCGAGATTCTCTATAGCGGTCCAAGCGACGGACTGGCAAATGTTGAGAAGTCGCAAACGCGAAACTACTTATTCGCGTCTGAGCACAACTTGAATGGAAAACAACCTCGTCAGCCTAAGGGATGGCTCAAACTTGCAGGAATTACTCGCAACAATTTGAATAAGCTCGATGTTGATTTTCCGCTGGGTTCATTCACCACTGTCACCGGTGTTTCAGGTTCTGGAAAATCCAGTCTGGTCAGTCAGGCACTTGTTGAACTGGTGGCCGGAGAGCTGGGGCAACAGATTTCAACTGCTGAGGATGAAGGAGAAGAGCTGGAGCGTGCAGCTGTGGCGCCAACGGGCGGCAAGATAGCCGGCGGTATGAGTGGTGTCAAGCGACTGGTGGTTGTCGATCAGAAATCGATTGGGAGAACGCCTCGCTCAAATCTGGCAACTTACACTGGTTTGTTCGATCACGTTCGTAAATTGTTCGCTGATACCAAAGCTGCACGGGCGAGAAAGTATGATGCTGGTCGCTTTTCCTTCAACGTGGCGAAGGGACGTTGCGAGCACTGCGAAGGCGAAGGGTTCGTAATGGTCGAGCTGCTATTTCTGCCAAGTGTCTACGCACCTTGCCCTACTTGCCACGGAGCTCGCTACAACGCTAAGACGCTGGACATCAAATTTCGCAATAAGAATATAGCGGAAGTGTTGGAGATGACTGTCGATGCTGCGTATGAGTTTTTCGAGGATGAACCGGCGCTGAAGCGTTCTTTCGGTGTGTTGCGCGAAGTGGGTCTGGGGTATCTTCGTCTGGGGCAACCAGCAACCGAACTATCAGGCGGTGAAGCGCAGCGCATTAAGTTGGCGACTGAATTGCAGCGCGTGCACCGTGGTGATACTTTGTACGTTCTGGACGAACCGACAACCGGCTTGCATCCTGCTGACGTAGAGCGTCTGATGAAACAGCTGGAAGGTCTTGTGGATTCAGGCAATACCGTTATTGTAGTTGAGCATGAGATGCGCGTTGTTGGTGGCAGTGATTGGGTGATCGATATTGGACCCGGTGCCGGGGATGAAGGTGGCAATGTCGTCGCCGCCGGTCCACCGAGAGTGGTTGCTCAGGTGTCTGAGAGCCGCACGGCAGCTTACCTTGACCGCTTCTTACGTTCTGAGTGAATCGTTTAACGCTTCATTTTTTTCTGCCGCTCCAGATCAAGCATCGCTGTAGACGGGCGACAGCCCCCGATTTCGATATCGAGGGCTAGCCCGCCGCTGTAAAAACTTTTTCGTGGTTGTTGAGTCGCCTGACCTGTGAGGTTGCGGAACAGATCGGTGACCGGATTTGGAACGTTAGCCGAGGCGATGTAGTTCGGGTCAGTCATTACCAGACCGGTGCCAACTCTTCCTCTGCCCAGCCTGGCAGCAAGTTGTTCGCCGCCGCCGTATTCCTGCAATTCGCACCAATTAATCGGATTTCCGGCAAGCGGCTGCCCTGCGTGCTTACCACCGTTAATGGTGCCAAGTCGTTTGACGTTATTTCGGAAAATTACGATCGGTGTTCTGTCTTCCTGAATCCTCGTATCAGCAATAGTCGAGAACTGCGCATCGCTTGTGACACCAGGTGGAAAAGGATCTTTATCGATGATCCTGCGTGAGATGGTGCCTTCGCGCGTGAATTCGTAAGCGTAAACCTGATTTGATCCAGACTGAAATTGTTCGTTCAACATCGTTCTGACGGAGTCAATGCGCGGTGTTAGATGACCGCTTCTCAGCCAATAATAGAGGTTCTCTGAGAACTCGTGGGCGGTTGTATTTTCGTAATCATTTTGCAGTCTCCGTTTCCGTGCCGACAGGTCTCGCTGGTAGTCACCGCCAGTGACATCGTAACGCAGCAGTTGCCTGTCGCGGAAATTAGTGTCGCTCAGAAAGTCGCTCCATGATGTCAGACCAGCCACCGGACCGCTCGTGAAGCGGAGTGTCATCACCCCTCCTGCACCCACATCGGGAAGCGAGTAAGGTTGGCAACAAGCGGCAATGGGCATCTTAGAGAGAATTGTTCCGGCATAGGGCGTTTCTGGTCTATGTACTTTCAGCACTGTTTCAATTTTGACAATTGAGCAGATATGCTCCTTATCTCGTGGCTGAAACTCTTTAGCCAGAACAATTGTCGATGTGTCGCCCAATCCGGCGAATGTGAATGGTTTCCCTGCTGCGGGCAGCTTGATGAAGGGCTTGATGAACCCTTGCTGCGTGTTTTCAGGTTTCACTTCGGACAGTTGCAGAGGCTGCGTCACAGGGATTGTGGTTCGGCCTCCTTCCCGCAACCAACCGTTGCTCAACTTGATCGATTCCAGTTCAACGTTGACCGGTAAGTTTGCTTTCAGATATTTAGTCACGTCCTGGAGCGGATCGACCCGGGCTCCCTGCATGTCCAGCACCTGTTGCTTCTGATTGCCGCTGAGTGCCTGGCTGAGTGTGTTGTTCAAGGTGTCGATTGTCTGCTCTGCTGCGAGTCGATCCCTTTCTGCCAGTGCAGCCATCGTCGGGTTTCCTAGATCGTGCGCGAGGATTGTGTTTTGCCTGATTGTACCGATCAGTGTGTTGATTCCCAGGACCGGAAGCGGTTCTCCATCGTCAGCGATCGTTCCTTTTCCAATTGGAGCGTAATTGCTCAGAGCCACGTAACCAAAGTTAGGATCATTGATAACTATCCTCGCCATGTCGTTCGCCGCCAGTAAGCCGGCGGCGTCGACTACATTTTGTACGCGATATTTATCAACGGTATACATCCCAAACTGACTGGCGATGATAATCAGCGGCACAATGACCAGGCAGCAGCATGCCACGATGATGACAAATACGCCGCCGGCATTGTTTCGATAATTTGTTTGCCTAACTTTGGCTACGTGATTCATTTTTCCTCCGAGTTGAGTGAGCTAGTGTGTGTGTGAATTTGACCTTTTGCCTTGTTGCAATCGGGTCAGTACCTCCGTGCGAACTCAGTCGTCGTTATTTGCAACGCCACGGTCGTGGCGGTGGTTTGATGCTCCGCCACCATTTGTTGGCG